>JAUICT010000180.1 GCA_030429325.1 Bacteroidia bacterium | reverse complement strand
CTACAACCTCCCATCAACAGTCTCCTTAGGCAGTAAGGACTTGACGTCGAAAATAACACCGATTGGGGATTTTAACTTTTGCAAATCCAAATTCAGGAATTCTTTATGGCACACTGCCAAGACCACTGCATCATAATTTTCACCTAAGTCTTTTTTGTGGCACAACAAATCGAAGCCATATTCTTCCTTAACTTCCTCGGAAGAGGCCCATGGGTCAAACACATCTACATTCACGTCATAACTTTCAAATTCCCTAATGATATCAATCACCCTGGAATTACGTATGTCGGGACAGTTCTCTTTAAAGGTAATCCCCAATACCAGCACCTTGGCCCCTTTAATGGTCGCTCCTTTTTTAATCATCATTTTCACCGTTTCGGTAGCCACATAAGACCCCATACTATCGTTCATTTTTCGCCCTGCCAAGATGATTTCTGGATTATACCCAGATTCAATGGCTTTTTGAGCCAGGTAATAGGGGTCTACCCCAATACAATGTCCGCCAACCAGACCTGGGGTAAAATTGATGAAATTCCACTTGGTGCCTGCAGCTTCCAAAACGGCTTTGGTATCGATATCCAAAAGCCTGAAGATTTTAGAGAGTTCGTTTACAAAAGCGATGTTGATATCCCTTTGTGAATTTTCTATCACTTTGGCTGCTTCTGCTACCTTGATGGAAGGAGCCATATGGGTACCTGCCGTGATAATGGATTTATAGAGGTCATCCACCACCTTGGCTATTTCTGGGGTGGAACCCGAGGTTACCTTCAATATTTTGGTTACCGTATGTTTTTTATCTCCCGGATTGATACGTTCTGGGGAATAGCCTGCATAAAAATCGGTATTGAATTTCAAACCGGATTGGGCTTCTAAAATAGGCACACAGATGTCTTCTGTAACACCTGGGTAGACCGTGGACTCATAAATAACGATATCACCTTTTTTTAAAACCTTCCCAATGCTTTCACTGGCTTTTACCAACGGCGTGAAAATAGGCTTGTTTAGGTCGTCTGTAGGCGTTGGCACGGTAATGATGTACACATTGGAATCGGCCAAGGCTTCCAATTGGTTGGTGACATACAGTCCGTTTTGACCCTTGTTTTCTGAAAGCAATACCTGTTTTAAATGCTTGTCCTCCACTTCCAAAGTACGGTCTTTGCCTGCTTGTAGTTCGGCAATACGTTTGGTATTGATGTCGAATCCAACCACAGGATACTTTTTGGCAAATTCCACGGCTAAAGGCAAGCCTACATAACCTAATCCTACAATGGTTATTTTATCGTTATTCATAGTCTTATATTATTGATTAATAGCTTTATTTTTTAATGAGTTAATGAGTTAATGAAATAATGATTTAATGAGCTAATAAACACAAATTCATAATTCTTAATTCATAATTCTTATTTCATAATTCTTAACAAGCATCTTCGACCCTTCGATATGCTCAGGACAGGCTCAGCTCAGACTGACAATCACTTATCCCTTATGCCTTATCACGTTTCACCTCTCACGCCACACATCCCACGTCTCACTACTCACGTCTCACACCTCACGCTTCACGTCTGTTTTTTGTCACACTGAGCCTGTCGAAGTGCAATCTAAATATCGAATTGCAAGCAAATTACTTCTTAACAAGCGTCTTCGACCCTTTGATATGCTCAGGACAGGCTCAGCTCAGACTGACATCTGCGCTTAAATCCGCTTTAAAAAGGCCTTCACCTTCTTAAAGATGCCCTTATCTCCCGATTCGTGATAGGCATTGCCATACACTCCATAGCCATAACCATAACCATAACCATAGCCATAGCCATAATTATGATTGGTTTTGTGCTTGTAGAAATTCAAAATGAAATGGATGTTCTTGATTTCCCCAGCACGGTATTTGGCATTGATCAATTGCAACATCCCTTTTTTTGTATAATCCAAACGGATCATAAACAGGGAGGTATCGGCATATTTTACCAATTCCAAGGCATCGGTCACCAAACCTAAAGGAGGGGTGTCCAGAATAATGATATCATAGGTCTCCCTTAAAGTTGCAATCAGTTCTTTTAATTTAGGGCTCATCAACAATTCGGAAGGGTTTGGAGGGATAGGCCCTGCAGGGACCACGTCTAAATTATCAATATGGGTTTGGTATTTGACCTCATCAAAAGGTTTTTCACCTATCAAATAGTTTACCATCCCATTATCGTTACTCAAATTAAAATCATCAAATATTTTTGGCTTACGCAAATCCAGTCCCAGTAAGATGGTTTTTTTACCACTTAGGGCATAGACCGTAGCAACATTGATGGAACAAAAGGTTTTCCCTTCCCCGGATACCGAAGAGGTAATCATGATGGTTCTTCCACCCTCCCTTGGAGCCTTATTTAAAAGGAACTGCAAACTGGAACGGATGGAACGAAAGGACTCTGCTACAGCCGACTTGGGTTTTTCGAACACCACTAAGTTGTTGTGGTATCGGTATTTTCCAATCAATCCAATAATAGGGATTTTCGACAAGCGTTCTACCTCATCGGATCCATGAATGGTATGATCCAATAAAAAGATGACAAAGATGAGAAACATAGGGATAAAAAACCCGAGCATCAACCCCATCATATAATTCAAGGATTTGTTGGGGCCTATCAAGCCCCCACCAATATCTTTGGCTTCATCTATAATACTGATATCAGATACGTTTGCTGCCTTTACTATGGCTGCCTCACTGCGTTTGTCCATATACACATTATAGGCCTCCTGACTGATATCCAATTTACGTTGGATCTTTAAAAACTCCTGCTGGTCTTCTGGCAAGCCACTTAATTTGGCTTCCAGGTTAGCAATGTTACGCTGCAAGGAATTCATTAAGGTTTTAATGGTGCTCTTGGTCGCATCAATGGTCTCCAACAACACATTCTTTTCGGCATTGATGCGTCGGTCTATATCTTTAAAAATTTCAGAATCTTCCCTCATGGAGTACTCCATGCTTTGACGTTCTATGGCCAAAGCCGTGATTTTGGAAACCGAACTCATGATGTTTGCTTCCTCGATCCCAACCGAACTGGGTGCTGCAATACGTGTATAATCGGTTTTGGTACGCAGGTAGGTTTCTAAGGCGTCCAAATAATTCAGCTTGGTGATTTCAACTTCCTTTTGGGATTCCAAGTCTTTTAATTTGTTGGAAATCTCAGTCATTTCCATAGATACATCAAACACCTTATTCTCTTTACGGAAGGTGTTCATTTCCTCGCCATAATCTTTTAAATTGGCATTCACAGCTGCCAAACTACTGTCAATAAACTTAATGGTATTGGTAGCATAAAGGTTTTTGCGTTCCAGCTCAGACTCGCTTAAAATAACTGCCGTGGTATTTAAATAATCCACAATTTTGGCTTTGTTGGTACCTGCCAAAGACAGTACCAAAACAGAGGCTGAAGAATTGCTGTAAGGCTTTACCCCGATGCCTTGTTTGTAGCCATGGACCACATTATCAAAATTACTGAATTGAAGAAAAAATTCCAGCCCCGATTTAATGGTCCGTTCATTTCTTGGTTTTATCACCCCATGTAAAAAAGGCAGATCGATAAGCTCCCCTATTTGATATTGTTTGCTAAAGGGTCCTACAGGCAAGGAAACAGGAACACGTGCTTTGGTGTCATAGATTTGTCCAGACCCTTTTTCGGATTCAAACTCAGTAAAAATTTCAAAGCTATCCCCAGACAAAAATCGCACCCCTATAAAATGTCCCAACACCTGTGGCTTGGTCTTATCCAATTCAAAAACAAAAGGGGCATCCTTGTAAACATCCACCTTACGGTATTTCCCTTCCACAAAGTAATTCATATAGGATTTTAAGGAATCCACCACTTTTTCGTTGTGCGTTCGGGTTTGAAGGGTGGTAATGGTTTTGCCCATTTTTCCAGACACCCCTCCCCAGTTGAAGGAAATACTGGTATTGGCCGTAAAAAAGGGATTCTGGTCGTTCTCAACGGAGATTAAGGAATCCAGTTTATAAACGTTTTGTTTTCTAACATTGATGAAATAAGCGATAATTAGGGCAACCCCGATACAGGCCAGCACAAATTTCCACAGGTTTAATACCTTAAATAAATACCCTCTAAAATCGAAGTTGATACTTCCACTCTCTCCTTGGTCTATATCTTCATATTCGTATTCTGCCATGGCCTAAATTCTATCTATTAACAATAGGGTTGTGGTTACTAAAGACAAGGCTGTAACAATGGTGCCAACGGTTTGCATGGTAGTGGTTCCCGTACCCCAGGATTTTTGCTTTAAGGGCTTGACATAAATGATATCGTTGGGCTGGATGTAATAATAAGGCGATTGCATGACCTTGGCATCCAAAAGGTTGACATGATGGATTTGCTGCCCTTGTGGGTATTGCCTAATTACCAACACATCTTTACGGTTGCCCGTCATTTGAATATCACCTGCATTGGCCAAGGCTTCAAATATATTCACCCTGGCTTGGTACAGGGTTTTGGTACCAGTGCTTCCCACTTCCCCATTTACCGTATAGCGAATGCCCGTAAGCTTCACCGATACAAAAATATTGGCTGTTTCCTTAAACTCCTCTTCCAGTAGCTTTTTCTCCAACATTTGCTCGATTTCTTCTGTAGTATATCCCAACACATTGATTTCCCCCAAAACCGGGATGCGTATGTTTCCATGTAAATCCACCGTAAAACCATCAAAATAGGCTCGTTCATCGCCATCGGCATTTAGGTTTTCTTCGCCAACCGGGTTAAAGATTTGCACATTGTCCTGTTCCAAGGCCTTGACACGGATGTTTAATATATCGTTGATCTGAATTCGATAGGGTTTTTGTTTTTCAGTAATCACCTGGGTGCTATCTGTGGCCTGTTCCATATGTTGCAAATACACCAAATTCTTATTTGGAATACAAGACATGATACACATACACATAAGGATACATCCAAGAACGAAGGGCTGCTTCATGAGGTACTTTATAGTTTATTCACAAATATAACTTTTCAGTAGGAATATCAAAACTAATGTGGTTAATTTTGGTTTTTATACGTTTATTTGCAAAAAATAGCTGTTTTGAACTACTTAACCGTTGAACATATTTCGAAATCTTACGGAGAGTTAACCCTCTTCCAAGACCTTTCTTTTAGCATCCACAAAGACCAAAAAATTGCCTTTGTCGCTAAAAATGGGACTGGAAAAACATCCATCCTAAACATGCTCTCTGGAAAAGACAGTCCGGATTCGGGCAGCATTGTTTACAGGAAAGACATCCAGGTCGCCTTTCTGGCGCAGGACCCGGATTTGAACCCCAACCTAACGGTTGAAGCCGCTATTTTTGAC
>JAUICT010000179.1 GCA_030429325.1 Bacteroidia bacterium | reverse complement strand
GTTTGTTGCCCAGACCAGTATCAATAAGGATAAGTCTATCCCCATCTTCAATTAAAAGGCACCGGGCGCCAAGGTCGATCATGTTATTGGCATCGGCAGGATTGGTTCTGTTCCAGATGGATTTTGGAACGACACCGAACATGGCACCGCCGTCCAATTTAAAATTGCCAGTCTCTATGGGATATATCGTCATTCAGAAAACAAATGGCATGCAAAATAAGAAAAGCCCAATGTATATGCTTATAAAATAAGCTTTTATTGGCCCTATTTTAACAAATTTATCCATATGCCCAATTCTTTGGATGGTGGTTTTCGGAGAAAATTTTTATCCTGCTTCCCATTGGGGGCAGATTCTAAAAGAAAAACAGTAAATTTCAAAAAAACTAAGACCAATGCTTGAACTTGCGGGAATCATCATCCTTGGCATTATTGCGCAATGGGTGGCGTGGCGATTTAAACTACCAGCAATTTTACCTTTGATACTTATAGGCTTGCTTGTGGGTCCTGTGTCTACCTTGTATACTGAAGATGGTTCAAAATTAATTGAACCTATATGGAATGGGGAAAAGGGTCTTTTTCCCGGGGAAGGGCTCTACTATTTTGTGTCTTTGGCCATCAGTGTTATTCTTTTTGAAGGGGGGCTGACCCTAAAGCGGGCTGAAATATCCAATGTGGGTCCGGTAATTACCAAGTTGATCACCATTGGTACCATGGTCACTTTTTTTGGGGCCGGAGTGGCCACGCATTATATTTTTGGGCTATCATGGCAGATTTCATTTCTGTTTTCTGCATTGATCATTGTTACGGGCCCCACGGTAATCACACCTATTCTTAGGAACATACCCTTGAAGAAAGACGTTTCCGCAGTGCTTAAATGGGAAGGAATCCTCATAGATCCCATTGGGGCATTGGTGGCTGTTTTGGTGTTTGAGTTCATTAGTGTTGGTGAAGGTTCAACATTTACCCAAACCGCTTTGATTGAGTTTGGTAAGATATTGTTGTTCGGGACCACCTTTGGGTTTACGTTTGCCCACGCATTGGCCTTTGCCATAAAAAAGAACTTTATCCCCCATTATTTGTTGAATGTGGTGTCGCTTTCGGCTGTATTGCTCGTTTATGTGGAATCTGATGTTTTTGCCCACGAATCGGGCTTGTTGGCCGTGGTGGTTATGGGAATGGTCATGGGGAACATGAATCTACCCAACCTAAAGGAACTGCTCTACTTCAAGGAATCGTTGAGTGTGCTGCTCATATCCATACTTTTTATTTTGTTATCCGCAAACATCAACATTGCAGATATGGAGTTGATCTTGAACTGGAACACTGTAGCCCTTTTCGCCGTGGTGGTTTTTATCATACGACCGTTGGGGGTTTTCCTGAGTGCGCAGGGGTCTAACTTAAAGCTCAACGAGAAACTCTTCATTGGTTGGGTGGGTCCAAGGGGTATCGTGGCCGCGGGTATTGCTTCGCTGTTTGGATCTAAGTTGCTGGCCAAAGGGGAACCCGGTGCGGAATACATTACCCCATTGGTCTTTATGATTGTTTTGGGAACAGTATTGCTGAACGCTACTACGGCAAGGCTTTTTGCCAAATTGGTAGGTGTGTTCCTGAAAAAATCGGAAGGTATTTTGATTATCGGCGCCTCCAGGCTATCAAGGATCATTGGAAACTATTTGCGAAAAAACAATAGGCATGTAGTGTTGATAGACAACAACCAAACCAATGTGGACAAGGCGAAAAAATTAGGATTGGAAGCAATTACCGCCAATATTTTTTCGGATACTCTTACTGACAACATTGAGCTGAACGATATGGGATACCTTATGGCGCTTACCGGAAACTCGGACATCAATAAGTTCGCCATAGACAAGTTCCAAAAGCAGTTTGGTGAAAATGGGGCCTTTCGCTTGGTGAACACCGAAGAAGTGAATAACCCAGACGTGAACCCCAAGGAAGGGCTGTTTTCGCATACCGATGACTTCATCAAACTAATGGACACGGTGCGAAAGTATCCCGCCATTCATGAGATTGATTTAAAGGATAAGGCGCATTATGACAGTTTGATAGACATTACCCAACAGGAGAATGACATCATTCCCGTGTTTACCAAATCACCCAACGGAAGCATAGAAATCATCCCTGCCAACAGTAAAGATTTTGAACCCAAAGGAGAAGGTTTTAAGCTGGTGTATTTGGGAAAACGCTTTTCCACAGAGAAAGAATCCTCCTAAGAATTTGATATTAGGGTATTGGTAAGGGCAAAACTTGAAGATTTTGCCCATCCGTCAATTCAAATGGGCCATTCGTCAATTCGCGGACGTGTTTATGCCCATGATGAATATCTTTCCTTTTGATTATTAAACGTAAAATCAAAAAAATGAAAGTGATAGCATTTTCTGGGATAATCTTATGGGTTTTTGCGTCTTGCTCTTTTGATGCGGAACGATTTATTGAAGAGAATTCAATTTTGGAAGAACCACCAGAAGTAAGCAAAAATTTGGAATGCTATTCCTGTATGGCCAAAGATGGTATTGAATTGGAAATTTGCGACCATTTGGACGGCACATATACCCTATACCATGGCGATATTGTAAAACCCCTTACCAAGGACGATTTGGAAGGACATTCTGCCAAAGACTTTGTGGGCATCGGATGCCAATTGGAAAACTTGGAACTATAGCATTGAATCTACAAAAGATTGGTTTTGAATATTTCTAAAGAATTAATTATTGACGGCGCATGAAAATCAATGAAGCCCTTAAGGAGAAGAACAATCTTGTGAAAAAGCTCTTGGAGCTACAGAATAGGATTACTACGTATAATTGTGTCATTGAGGGGAATCCCAGGGCTTATGATCCCAAGGAGGTCATGGAAGAGTTCAACAAAACCTTGGAAGCGTTGGTGAATCTTAAAACAAGCATTACCCGTGCAAACCAACCGGTACAGGACAAAATTTACCGCTTGTCCGAGCTTAAGAGTAAAATACGGTTCCTAAAAACCATTCCCACCACCGAAGGCAAGGCCCCCATGGGCAAAAACTATTATTCCCAGTCTGAAATGTATATGTGGGAATCGGCAATCAAAGCAAAAGAGCGGGACCAGCATGTTTTGGAGCTGGAAAAGGAAATAGAAACGCTGCAAAAAGAACTGGACGCCCATAATTATAACACTACCATATAGCAAAGTGTAGCACAGAAATGTAATTAATTGTATTTACCCCCGATGATAATCATCTGGAAAAGATAACGATTTACAAGACAACCCTGATTTTGTTTTAAAAGTCAACTTTCAAGAACGTCTTATTCAATATTCAAAAAACAGGATTTAAAGTTCAAGAGAAGCTTGGTTACTCGGCTTAAAAATAGGATTGATTCAGAGTACGTGCTACACCCTTTTTTCTCCCCTAATCATTCAACTTTAAAACGGCCATAAACGCCTGTTGTGGAATTTCCACATTTCCTACTTGACGCATACGCTTTTTACCCTTTTTCTGTTTTTCGAGCAGTTTTCGTTTACGGGAAATATCCCCACCATAACACTTGGCGGTCACATCTTTTCGTAATGCCTTGATGGTTTCCCGGGAAATGATTTTGGAACCAATGGCAGCCTGTATGGGAATATCAAACTGCTGCCTTGGGATAAGTTCTTTTAGCTTTTCGCACATTTTCTTGCCAATGGTGTGGGCATTGTCAAAATGCACCAGGGCAGACAAGGCATCAACAGGTTGTGCGTTCAGGAGGATATCAACCCGTACAAGTTTGGATACCCGCATTCCAATGGGTGAATAATCAAAAGAGGCATACCCTTTTGACACTGTTTTCAAGCGGTCGTAAAAGTCAAAAACGATTTCGGCGAGGGGCATATCAAAAATAAGCTCTACCCGTTCCGTGGTCAAATAGGTCTGGTTGACAATCTGCCCGCGCTTTTCGATACAGAGCGACATGACATTCCCCACAAAATCAGATTTGGTAATGATCGTGGCCTTGATGTAAGGCTCCTCCACACGGTCTACCGTGGAAGGGTCGGGCAAGTCAGACGGATTGTTCACAATTACAGCAGTTTCCTTGTCCTTGGTCGTAAAGGCATGGTAGCTAACGTTGGGCACCGTGGTGATCACGGTCATATCAAACTCGCGCTCCAGACGTTCCTGAATTATTTCCATATGCAACATACCCAAGAACCCGCATCGGAACCCAAAGCCCAAAGCGGCACTACTTTCTGGGGTAAAGACCAAGGAAGCATCATTGAGCTGCAATTTTTCCATAGAGGAGCGCAGTTCTTCAAAATCTTCAGTGTCTACAGGGTATATTCCGGCAAAAACCATAGGTTTTACATCCTCAAAACCTTCAATGGCATTCTTGGTGGGATTGGCGGCATCGGTAATGGTATCTCCCACTTTTACTTCGCGGGCATCCTTGATACCGGTAATCAAATAGCCCACATCACCCGCAGATATTTTTGGTTTTGGCAACTGCTTTAGCTTTAATGTGCCAATCTCATCGGCTTCATAAGATTTTCCAGTAGCCACGAACTTGATTTTCTGCCCCTTTTTTATTTCACCATTGATGACCCTAAAATAGGTTTCAACCCCTCGGAAGGGATTATAGACCGAATCAAAGACCAAGGCCTGCAAAGGCTCATTTACATTGCCTTTTGGAGCAGGAATGCGCTCAATAATGGCATTTAGGATTTCTTCGATACCTATTCCAGTTTTGGCACTGGCCGGAATGACTTCCTCGGGTCTACAGCCCAAAAGGTCAACAATATCATCGGTGACTTCTTCGGGATTGGCGCTGGGCAAATCCACTTTATTAAGAACCGGGATAATTTCCAAATCGTTCTCCAAGGCCAAATACAGGTTGGAAATGGTCTGCGCTTGTATGCTCTGTGCGGCATCAACAACCAAAAGCGCTCCTTCACAGGCCGCAATGGAACGCGAGACCTCATAGGAAAAATCCACGTGTCCGGGAGTGTCTATCAGGTTAAGGACATAGGTTTCCCCATTGTGCACATACTCCATTTGTATGGCATGGCTTTTAATGGTGATGCCACGCTCACGCTCCAAGTCCATACTGTCCAATAATTGGTCCTGCTTCTCGCGTTCGGTAACAGACCCAGTAAAGTCCAATAAACGGTCGGCCAAGGTACTCTTACCATGGTCTATATGTGCAATGATGCAAAAATTCCTAATCTTCTCCATATCCATCGGTTGTCAATCTAAAAAGCAGATTGATAGCAACTGCAAATATAGCTGTTTTAGCTACCTACAAATGCTTTTTTATGAATAAGAAAATGTGGCAGCACATCGCTCTGAAATTATTTCTTAGATTTGAGGTT
>JAUICT010000178.1 GCA_030429325.1 Bacteroidia bacterium | reverse complement strand
CATGGCCATTTTGGAAAGGGTTGCAGCTACACTCGAAATACCAAAAGCCGTGGCCTTTTCTACTTTTCCCCGTCCCATTTGGGCGGCAACCACATTGTATTTTAGGGTTTCAAAGCCCATTTCGTCCGTAGTGAAACTTCTATCGATGGGAAAAGAGCTGCCATAACCAGCAGCACTGCCCAAGGGGTTTTGATCGGCAACCTTATGGGCAGCTTCAATAAAATAGAGGTCATCCACCAAACTTTCGGCATAGGCAGAGAACCAAAGCCCAAAGGAAGAGGGCATGGCAATCTGCAGGTGCGTATATCCGGGTAACAACACATTTTTGTGTTGCTCCGCAAGTTTCAGCAATAGATCAAAAAGTGTTTTTACCAGAGCCTTGATATCATTTAACTCATCCTTGAGATACAATTGCATGGCCACCAGGACTTGATCGTTCCTAGATCGGGCCGTATGGATTTTTTTTCCGGTATCGCCCAATTTTTCAGTTAATAAAAACTCGATTTTCGAGTGCATGTCCTCAAAATCGTTCTCAATGGTAAATTTCCCTTTTTCAATATCCTTGGCAATGTTTTCCAAAGCCTTTACCAAATCCTTGGTTTCCGCTTCGGTGATCAATCCCACTTTTCCCAGCATTTTGGCATGTGCGGTTGAAGCCATTACATCGTATTTGGCCAAAACCAAATCCAATTCACGGTCGTTGCCTACGGTAAAGTGATCTATTTTCTTATCGGTACTAAAACCTTTGTCCCAGAGTTTCATACTATCCAATTATCAGTTGTCAATGTGCAATAAACAATGGTTGATTGCTAATTGTATTTTGTTTTTTGTAAAAATCCAGAGAGGATTTTGATATAAAGGTCAATCCCTTCTTCAATCTCATCCACAAAGATAAATTCATCGGCCGAATGGGAACGGGTGCTGTCCCCAGGTCCCAATTTCACCGATTGGCAGCTTAGGGCCGCTTGGTCCGACAGGGTTGGGGAGCCATACGTACCTCTGCCCAACGCCAAACCACTTTTTACCAAAGCGTGTTCAGGGTCAATGGAGGATGAGTTTAAACGCAGGGAACGTGGAGTCATTTCGCAAGGCGCTTCTTTTTGTAGAATGTCCGCAATTTCTTGATTGGAATAGCAATCGTTCACCCGAACATCCACTACCATATCTACTTGCGAAGGAACCACATTATGCTGCTTTCCTGCGTTGATTTGGGTTACAGTGAGTTTGACTTCTCCCAAAGCTTCGGAAACTTTATCAAAAGTGCAATTTCTAAACCATTCCAAAACCTGTATGGTATTGTAAATGGCATTGTTGTTATTCGGATGTGCAGCGTGCGATGGGGTTCCCTTGACCACAGCATCAAAAACAACGAGTCCTTTTTCCGCAATGGCCAAATCCATCAAGGTGGGCTCACCTACCACCGCTACATCAATTTTTGGAAGGATGGGCAGTAGGGAACGAATGCTTTTTTCTCCAGCATCCTCTTCTTCGGCGGTTGCCGCCATAATAATATTGTGGCTCATCCCTTCTGCTTCGTAAAAGTGGACAAAGGTAGCAAGGAGGGAAACCAAACATCCTCCGGCATCGTTGCTACCCAGACCATACAGTTTTCCATCCTCGATATGGGGGTGAAACGGGTCTTTGGTATAGGCGTTGTTGGGCTTTACCGTGTCATGGTGCGAATTTAGCAGTAAAGTGGGTTTGGATTCATCAAAATGTTTGTTGAATGCATAGATGTTGTTGTATTGTCTGTGGACATCTATCCCAAATCCTGTGAGAAATGTAGCAATGGCATCACCTGTTTTATCTTCCTCTCCTGAAAATGAAGGAATGGAAATGAGCTGTTTTAAAAGCTCAATGGCTTTTTGGGTCAATTGGTCTTGGGGTGTTTTCATAGCGTTAATGTGGTAAAATTTGAATTGCCTTTTTCAAGCATGCTGACATCACCGATACAAACTTTGGATACTTGATTTCTTAAAGCATAAAAGCAATTGTGCATTTTGGGAAGCATTCCGTCAGAAATAATACCGTAGGCCAACAGCTCGTCATAGGCCTTGGTGTCTATATGTTGAATCACGGAGTTTTCATCCTCTACATCCTGAAGCACTCCTTTCTTTTCGAAGCAGTAATACAGGGTGGTGTCAAATTGGTCAGACATAGCAATGGCCAATTCCGCCGCAATCGTATCGGCATTGGTGTTGAGCAATTGTCCTTTGCCATCGTGTGTCAAGGCACAGAAGATGGGGGTAAAACCAGATTGTAATAATTTAAAGATACCATAGGAATTAACCATATCCACATCGCCTACATAGCCAAAATCCACTTTCTTGACGGGTCTTTTATGGGCTTTTATGGCATTGGCATCCGCACCGCTCATTCCAATGGCATTGGTGCCAAAAGCTTGTAATTGCGCTACCATTTTCTTGCTGACCAAGCCGCCATATACCATAATGGCAATATCCAAGCTCTCCGCATCGGTGATTCGCCTACCATTTATCATTTTCGTCTCAACACCAAGCTTTTTACTCATCTCGGTGGCTTTTTTGCCACCACCATGGACCATAATCTTATTGCCCGGCATTTTGGAAAAAAGCTCCAAAATACGGTAAAACCCTTTCTCGTCCTCAATCAGATTGCTTCCTACTTTTATTATGGAAAGTGTCTGTTTCATATTATACATTTAAAATTCCTCCATCTATGGTTATTGCGGTGCCGGTAATCCATGAGCTGTCTTCCGAGACCATAAAAAGTGCAAGTTTTGCTATATCTTCAGGAGTTCCCAACCGTTTTAACAAAGTGGCTTCCTTTGCCTTTTCCACGGCCGTCTCCGGGTTGTTGAAAGCTTTTGCGGAATCCCATAGCAAAGGTGTGTCTACCGGACCCGGACAAATGGCGTTTACCCTTACTTTTGGGGCATAGTCCACAGCCATTTGCTTCATCAATGCCAAGGCTGCTGCCTTTGAAGCACAATAGGCAGGATGGTTGGGGAAACTTTTGAATGCAGCTATGGATGCGTTGATCAAAATATGGCCCTGTTCGCTGTTTTGCAAATGGGGTAGCGCATATTTGGACAGGTAAAAAATTGAACTCAAATTGGTGTTGATGGTTTGGTGCCATTCAGAAACGGGAAGCTCCGTCACATTTCCAAGGCCCAAGATACCGGCGTTCAGGGAAAGCATGTCCAATTTTCCGAAGCGGTCCATTGCCGTGGCCACCAATTGTTCGTTATAGGATGGGTCGGTAATGTCGCCTGCCAAGAACGCAGCTTTGCCGAGCTCCTTTTCGAGTGAACGGCCAGCTTCCTTGTTTCGTCCGGACAGGACTAATTGAGCCCCTTCAGATGAAAAAGCCTTAGCAATGGCTTTTCCCATGCCACTGGTGGCTCCAGTTACTATACATACCTTGTCCTTTAATTTCATTTTATATCCTCCAATAGCTTCTTAAATACGAGTTGTGCCGAAAAAACCCTGTTATTTGCCTGATCCAGCACCAAAGATTGATTGCCATCCAATACGGCATCTTCAACAACTATATTACGCCTTACGGGTAGGCAATGCATGAATTTAGCTTTTCCCAATTTTTCTTGGGTCATGGTCCAATCAAGGTCCTTGCTCAGCACCTTTCCATAATCCATATAACTGCTCCAGTTTTTTACATAGACGAAATCAGCATTTTCCAAGGCTTTTTTTTGATTGTACTCAATTTGACATCCTTTTGTGATCTCGTGGTTGAGTTCATATCCTTTTGGATGGGTTATTACAAATTCCGCATCTTGTAGCTTCATCATTCCAACAAACGAATTGGCCACGGCATGGGGCAATGCTTTTGGGTGTGGTGCCCATGACAGTACCACTTTGGGCCTGGCCTTGGTATTGTGCTCTGCCAAGGTAATGGCATCTGCAAATGCCTGTAACGGATGCCCCACCGAACTTTCCATGTTCACCACCGGAATGGAGGCATATTTGGCAAAACCGTTAAGCACTTCTTCAGCTTCGTCCTTGGCTTTGTCCTCCAATCCGGCAAAGGCTCTAATGGCCACAATGTCACAATATTGGGAAACCACACGTGCTGCTTCCTTGATGTGTTCTGAAGTACCTTGGTCCATAAGGGTGCCGTCTCCAAATTCCAAGGCCCAACCCTCACTGCCAAAGTTCATGATCATTACTTCCATTCCCAAATGTATGGCTGCTTTTTGGGTACTTAACCTTGTTCTAAGGCTATTGTTGAAAAAAAGCAGGCATACCGTTTTTTGTTTGCCCAGTTCTTGAAATTGATAAGGGTCTTTTTTTAAGGTAATTGCTTCATCTACCCATGCGGGGAGGGAATCAATATCGTTTATGGAGAGATAGTGTTTCATTTGAGTACGGTTTTGAGAGCTTCAAAAAATAGGTCGATATGCTCTTTGGTTATGTTCAATGCCGGCAAAAACCGAAGCAGTTTCTTGTTTTTGGCGCTACCGGTGAAAACATGTTGGTCATAGATCATTTTCTTGCGCAATTCGGCCACTTCAAAATCAAATTCCAAACCTATCATCAATCCCCGACCCTTTACGTTTTTAATTTGGGGAATTTCTGCGGCTTTTTCCTTAAAATATGCGCCCAGGCTTGCTGCATTGGCAATCAAATCTTCATTTTCAATGACATCCAAGACTGCCAAACAGGCCGCACAGGCCAGGTGGTTTCCTCCAAAGGTAGTGCCTAAAAGTCCATATGAAGGTTTAAATGTTTCATGGAGCAGTACGCCACCCACGGGAAAGCCATTTCCCATACCCTTGGCAATGGTTATGATATCAGGCTGGATATTGTGGTGTTGAAAAGCGAAGAACTTCCCGCTTCGACCGTAACCGGATTGCACTTCATCCGCAATAAGGACCACGTTGTTCTCCTTGCATTTTTTTGCGATGAACTGATAGAATTCCGTAGAAGGTTCATCCAATCCACCCACACCTTGAATGGCTTCCAAGATTACGGCGCAATACGCATCGGAGGTGATGGCTTTCTCAAAAACCTCAAAATCATTCAAGGGAAGAAAGGTTACTTCCTGTTGCTGGTTGATGGGCGCATTGATGCTAGGGTTGTCCGTAGTGGCCACCGCCGCCGAGGTCCTACCGTGAAAACTGTTCTTGAACGAAATCACTTTGGCCTTTCCGGTATGAAAAGAGGCCATTTTCAGTGCATTTTCATTGGCTTCGGCACCTGAATTGCACATGAACAGGTCATAATCGGTGCAATCAGATAATTTTCCCAATTTTTCTGCGAGTTCCTCTTGAAGTGGATTTTGCACAGAATTGCTATAAAACGCCATCTTATCAAGTTGGTCCTTGATTTTTGCCACATAATGCGGATGGGAGTGC
>JAUICT010000177.1 GCA_030429325.1 Bacteroidia bacterium | reverse complement strand
TCGAAGCATGCCAGATAATGTATCATCTTGCATATCACCACGTCCATAGAGGGTGTTTTCGCGTCCGAAACTGGCCGTGTGCAAATCAATATGATAATCGAAGAACGGAATGATTTTTTCTCCTATTTGAAAAGCCATTTGTTGTGAACGGTTCCCTTTTTCCTTGCCCGGAAACAACCGGTTCAAATCCTGTTGGTCCACAAATTCGCGTTGTTGATTGGCAATAGCCAAGGGGTTCAAGCCCGGAATGGCAATAATTGAGCCTTTCATCTGGGTTACATCCAAGGAAGAAAAAACCCTATGGATAATTGCAATCCCATTAAGCTCATTTCCATGGATGGCAGCAGTTAATCCAAGTACTTTGCCGGTATCATTTCCCTTCGCTATCAAAACGGGAACTTGTATGGGCTGACCAAAGCTATCCTTCCCTAATGCAAGCCATACTTTATGAATTTTTCCCTCCTCAAAACTTGATAACACCAAACTATCCAATGTAGGAATCGATTCAAACTGACCCCAGCCAAAAATTGGAGCCATAAGAAGGATCCCCAATAAAAACTTGATTTTCATTGCCTTTGGAATTTGAGAAATAAATATAGTCTTTATTTCTTACCGCCAACCACAACTACAAATTCTCCTTTTGGTGGTTTTTCCGTAAAATGAGAAAGTACTTCGCTTAGGGTTCCCCGAACGGTTTCCTCGTAGAGTTTGGTGAGTTCCCTGGACACAGAAACAGGCCTGTCCTCGCCAAAATACTCCGCAAATTGGGCCAAGGTTTTTATGAGTTTGTGGGGAGACTCGTAGAAAACCATGGTGCGGGACTCTTCGGCCAATTGTTGCATTCGGGTCTGGCGCCCCTTTTTGATGGGCAAAAATCCTTCAAACACAAAACGGTCGTTGGGAAGACCACTGTTTACCAAGGCTGGCACAAAAGCTGTTGCCCCGGGCAGACATTCCACTGCAATACCATTTTCAACGCAAGCTCGGGTCAATAAAAACCCTGGATCAGAGATAGCTGGTGTCCCAGCATCCGAAATAAGGGCAATGGTAGTTTCGCCCTTCAATTTGTTCACCAAGGCATCGAGCTGTTTGTGCTCATTGTGCATGTGATGGCTTTGAAGCGTTGTGGGGATTTCAAAATGTTTGAGCAATTTTCCACTGGTACGGGTATCCTCGGCTAAAACCAAATCCACTTCCTTCAAAACCTTGATGGCCCGAAGTGTAATATCCTCAAGATTCCCTATTGGGGTCGGAACCAAATACAGTTTTCCCATGTCCCAAAGTTACGGTCTTGTTTGGAAAAGTGATTGAAAAGATATGTATTAGGCAAACCTTCGTTCAATGAGGGCCATCAAACGGGTTTCGTATTCTTCCTTGCCTTCCCAGTGGTTGTATTCTGGCTTTACCATGTTCTTGATGAAGGCAATGGAGCGCTCCTCGGTATCAATAGTGTTTAGCTGGGACAGTACTCTGGTGTAATCTTCCATACTGCCATTGAAAAGGTGCTTTACAAATGCCAATCTATCATTTAGTCCTACCTGCATGTCCTTGCCAAGCTTATCGTTCAAGGATTTGGTTTTGTTCTCCTTACCCGTTTTTATTTGTTTTTCGGCAGGTGTAAGCTCATCCTTGTCGTTTTTGACAACCTCGGGCTTGGCCACAAATTCAGCAAAAACTTGTTCCAGAGCTGTTTCCGCTGGCATTTCGGATACCATGTCTTTTATGGTTTCCATCCCAGGGGTCATAATGTCCTCTTCATGGGGGTTGCTTTCGGGCACTGATATGTTTCCACTGAGCACCGCATTGGCTACTTTTTCAAATCGTGAAGCAACCACATTTTTGGATACATCAACTTCAACATCGCTCAATTTTTCGTCAATAAACTTGAGCACCGCCAATCTTTCATAGATACTCCTTGCCTTTTCATACAAAACCACCAAATCCTGATCTTCCCTTGTAGTGATGATTTCGGTGGACAATTTTATCAGTTCCTCCCTTAGTTTCCGTATCATAGCCATATTCTTTACTATAAAAATATAATCATTTTATCTTTTCCGTTACGAACAAAAGGTTAAATTTTAACCTAGGGTCTGCGGCACATTTTTTTAGTAGCTTTGTGATTCGTCCCAATACAACGAAAAAAGGACACAATTTCGTTCAAAAATACGCTAATGTTTCTTGAAAACACGGTAAACCCAAAAGAACAGTTCGGATGGATAGAGGTCATCTGCGGTTCCATGTTTTCTGGAAAGACCGAAGAACTCATCCGCCGCTTGAAACGGGCCCAATTTGCCAAACAAAAAGTAGAAATCTTTAAGCCCATTGTGGACACCCGTTATCATGAAGACATGGTGGTTTCCCATGATGCCAACGAAATCCGTTCCACCCCAGTCCCTGCTGCGGCCAATATCCGCATTCTTGCAGATGGTTGTGATGTTGTAGGAATTGATGAAGCCCAATTCTTTGATGATGAAATTGTTACGGTCTGTAACGATTTGGCCAACCGTGGGGTGCGTGTTGTTGTTGCTGGATTGGACATGGATTTTAAGGGCAATCCCTTTGGCCCCATGCCCGCTTTGATGGCCACTGCGGAATATGTGACCAAGGTACATGCCGTTTGCACCCGTACAGGAAATTTGGCCAATTATAGTTTTCGGAAATCCAGCAATGATAAATTGGTGCTTTTGGGTGAGACCGAAGAATATGAGCCGCTTAGCCGTGCTGCTTTTTATAAAGCCATGCTCAAGGAAAAAATCAATCAAATGGATGTGGAGGCTGAAGAGATTGATGTAAAAAAGAAAAATACCAATGGGTAAAATTGGGGAAACCACCTTGGAAATAAACCTGTCTGCCTTAGCGCACAATTACAGGTTTCTCCGCTCAAAAATAGCACCAAACACCAAATTCCTGGCTGTTGTAAAAGCCTTTGCCTATGGCAGTGATATGGTTGCCGTTGCTCAAAAAATGGAAGGCCTTGGAGTGGACTATTTTGCTGTCGCCTACGCCCGAGAAGGCATCTTGCTGAGGGAAGCTGGAATCGCCAAACCCATTTTGGTGCTGCATCCGCTTCCCATAAATTTTGAGGAAATCATTGACCACCATCTGGAGCCCAATATATACTCTCCAAAAATCCTAAAGGAATTTATTCAGGTTGCCAAAGCAAAGAAGTTGACGCAGTATCCGGTGCACCTCAAGTTCAATACGGGGCTCAACCGTTTGGGTTTTTGGGAAAATGATGTTGATTTTATTTTCGAACAAGTCAAGGATACACCTGAGGTAAAGGTAACCTCCCTGTTTTCTCACTTGGCTGCATCTGAGGATTCAAATGAAAAGACTTTCAGCGAAAATCAAATTAATACCTTCAAAAAAATCGCTGAAGCACTCAGCCAAAAATTGGGACATAGGCCCATGAGACATATGTTGAACACTTCGGGTGTCCTAAATTATCCCGAGGCCCAATTTGAAATGGTCCGGAGTGGAATCGGCTTATATGGCTACGGGAACCATAAGACCATAGATGCCCAATTAAGGCCTGTGGCCACCCTAAAGACCATCATTTCACAAATACACCGGATAGAACCCAACGAAACTGTGGGATACAACCGCGCATTTAAATCCGATGGCTACCGAATAACAGCCACCCTTCCCTTGGGCCACGCAGATGGCATAGGGCGCCAATATGGGAATGGAAATGCCCATGTGCTCATCCATGGAAAAAAAGCCCCTATCATTGGCAATGTCTGCATGGATATGATCATGGTGGATGTTACCAATATCGATTGCAAGGAAGGGGACGAGGTCTTGGTATTCGGACAACAAAAATCCGCCGAAGAATTTGCCTCTGGGGCAAAGACCATCTCCTACGAAATCCTAACGGCTTTATCGCAACGGATAAAACGCGTAATCGTGGAAGACTGATTTTTCCCAAATGTTTGTGCAATCAATGCCTTTTTTGATTATTTTGTTTCTTGATTAACCAATACTTAACTATAACATGGGATTTTTAAAAGAGTTTAAGGACTTCGCCATGAAAGGAAACCTAGTGGATATTGCCGTTGGTTTCGTAATGGGCGCAGCGTTCAACAAAGTGGTATCCTCCTTCACCGGGGGCATTGTTTCACCCTTGATCGGTCTATTGTTCAATTCAGATTTCAACGATTTGAAATACACTATTAAAGAAGGAACCGTCAACGACGCAGGAGAAACCGTAGGGGAAATCGCGGTCCTATATGGAGCGTTCCTCACCAACGTCATCGACTTTTTGATTGTCGCTTTCGTAATGTTCATGATCGTGAAGGGCGTTAACAAGATGAAAAAGAAAGAAGAGCCTGCACCAGAGGCGCCAAAAGGTCCAACCCAAGAAGAGTTGTTGGCCGAAATCCGGGATTTGTTGAAGAAATAATTGAATCTCCATAATCAATCGTAAGGCAACGTCACTTCGAGCGCAGTCGAGAAGTAAACGGGTACAGTGTCTTAAGATAAGGTCTCGACTGCGCTCGACCTGACAGTTTTTTATTTGTACGATTGATTACGGACAATCAGAAAACAAACATCTTTGGTGCTGAATTTTTCAGCATCCCCGCTACATCACAATTGAACCCTTTAAAAACCATCAATTTGCCTCGCAAGCAGGTTGATGGTTGTTTTATTTATAACTTTTTGTTATTTTTTGATTATTCTTCCCTCGGATGCTTGTTTAGATCGCTATCTGGCGTACCTTTGCGGTTCAAATTTAAGTAAGCATGAAAGTAGCAGTTGTAGGTGCCACAGGAATGGTTGGCGAAGTGATGTTGCAAGTTTTGGCGGAACGCGATTTCCCCATTTCAGAATTGTTATTGGTGGCCTCGGAGCGCTCCGTGGGCAAAACGTTGACGTATAAGGGGGAGGAGCATACCGTTATTGGGCTTGCCGATGCCGTTGCGGCCCAACCCGATATTGCCATCTTTTCAGCAGGAGGGGACACGTCTTTGGAGTGGGCTCCCAAATTTGCTGAAGTTGGCACCACCGTCATCGATAATTCTTCCGCTTGGCGAATGGACCCCACCAAAAAATTGGTGGTGCCGGAAATCAATGCGAGTGAATTGACCGCAGAGGACAAAATCATAGCCAATCCTAACTGTTCCACCATTCAATTGGTGATGGTGTTGGACCCGCTACATAAAAAATATGGGATGAAGCGCGTGGTGGTTTCTACCTACCAATCCGTTTCCGGGACCGGCCTGAAAGCAGTTCAACAAATGGAGAACGAAGCTGCCGGCATAGAGGGTGACATGGCATATCCCTACCCGATCAACCGAAATGCATTGCCCCATTGCGATGTGTTCTTGGATAACGGCTACACCAAGGAAGAAATG
>JAUICT010000176.1 GCA_030429325.1 Bacteroidia bacterium | reverse complement strand
TTAAAATTGTTTCGGGAGCGCTCAGTTTGTGCACCCCAATATTTATCAGAAGGTACTTTTACCTCCCCCATGGTATCTTTTTCGACTCTAAAACTCATTTTACAAAATTTTGATACACAAAGGTAGTAGTTAGTAGAATTATATGGTAGTGCTAAGGGTTATATATACTTTTTTTGATGGGAGATTTGTTTTTTATCAAAAGAACAAACTATCTTTGTTGAACAAAAGGAAAGAATAATGTTCGAATTTGACCAATATTTAGGTTTTTTAGCTTTTTTGACAATTTTGACCATCGGTTTTTGGTTGATGATTTTCTTGTTGACCTTTGTAGTTCCTTACTGGTTGATTGGCAACCTTAGGGAAATGATGAAAGAAAAACGCGAGGCCAAACGTGCCCAGCTTGAAGAATAAAAAAAGGAGCCGATTGGCTCCTTTTTCTTTATGAGTTCCCTGCATTAAACCCACCTTCTTCTTCACCACCATCATCAGGTCGGTTGCCCTGTCTTTTTTCCTTGGGCTGGTTAAACCGGTATATAAATGATAGGTTTACCTGTCTTTTTCTCCATTGAAACTCGCTATCCGAAGTAAAGAATGCCGTTTGTGTGAAGGACTGTCGCTTTCTGGAATTGAACACATCACTTACATTCAAAGATATTGTGGCGTTTTCCTTAAAAAGATCCTTGCTCATGGCCAAGTTCATGGAGAACATACCCTTGGTTTCAGTTTGGGCATTTTGTCGTGGCCCCATATAGAAGGAATTGGCCTGTAGGTCTATTTTGGCGGGTAGAGTGAATTTAGAACTGAAACGGGCAAACCAACTGGTGTTTTCGGCACCATAGTCCACACTGTTGAACGTTCCTTCGGAGTTGAACCTAAAAAAGTTCAAACTGCTATTCAATCGCACCCATTTTGCTGGATTATATATCATCCCAGCCTCGGCTCCAACACGCTCATTGGTGGAAAGGTTGATCGGGATGGAACGGATAATCCGAATACCATCCGAGGTCACTTCACCAGTTTCTTCCCTTACCCACTCAAAAGAATCGGTTTCCCTTTGATAATAAATCGATGAAGTAAATGTGAGTTTCCCCCATCTCTTTAAATACCCCAAATCAAAAGCATTGGCAAAGGCAGGGTTTAAATCTGGATTTCCTTGAAAAACATTGGTTCTACTGGAACGTGAGGGAAATGGATTGATGAACCAACCCCTAGGCCTATTGATCCTACGGTTATACCCCAAGGAAATGTTCTCTGTTTCCGAAAGTTCATAAATCAGGTTTACGGTGGGGAACAATCCAAGATAGTTTTTATCAAAATTAAGATCAACATCTGCACCAACAATTTCTTCCAGCGCCTGGCTATCTATTTCAGAATCTACACTGCCCTTCATCTGTGTATTCTCCAATCGAAGTCCCATCAAGAAGGAGAACTTACCAAATTTGTTTCCGTATTGGGTATATAGTGCATTTACGTTTTCATGATAAGTAAATGTGTTGGTCAAATCTCGGTTGGTTTCAAATTCTCCAGTACCTTGGTTAAGGGTATCCAATTGGTAATCATTGACTTCTTTTTCAAAATTTCCACGGTAACCAGCTTCAAACTGTGCATCACCAATCGGAAGCACATAATCTATTTGCGCCAAGATATCGTCTTGGGTCTCTGCTTCAAAAATATTTTCCAGAGCCAGCAAATCGGTGTTTGGGATTACATTGTTTTCTTGGATTTCCGTAAATATGGATTCGTCATCATATGAATATTGGAAATCTGCAGTCAACTTATGTCCATCATCATTAATGTTGTTGGTATAATTTAGAGCGACTTGATAGCTGCTGTCATCCTCTGCTTGATCCTCACTCCGATAGGTGCTACTGGCCAAATCCGTGCCTATGAAACGTTGGTTATCGTTTTCGGTAAGATCGTTTTCATCGGCAATGCGATAGAAAAAACTACCGGTAATTGAGGACTTGTTGGTAAGGAAGTATTCCATGCCTATATTCATGTTGAAACCGTCATCATTTCTGCTTATATCACGATCCTCGATGATTCGGTCAAACTCACCCTCAGAATAGGTATTGTCAAACAAACCTCCTCCGGGCGATTCCCTATGAAAATACCCCAAGGTGTTGAATATATTGAACTTTTCGGTACGCAAATTGAAATTGGTGGTGACCTGTGCTCTGAAAGGTATCCCTATTGAGGTATTGATCGAACCGTTGATACCCAATGTCTTTTCCTTTTTGAGAACAATGTTCAGGATACCAGCAGTACCTTCGGCGTCGTATCGGGCGGAAGGACTGGTAATGACCTCTACTTTTTCAATGGCATCTGCGGGTAATTGACGGAGAGCATCGGTAGAACCAAATCCCGCCAATGCGGAGGGTTTTCCGTTGATCAATATCCGTACGTTTTCATTACCACGCAAGCTTATTGCCCCCTCTACATCCACTGAAACGGAGGGGATGTTGTTGAGGGCATCACTCACGTTTCCACCACTGGTCGTGATATCTTTACCTATATTGTAAACTTTTTTGTCCAACCGAATTTCAACAGTAGTTTTTTCACCCACTACTTCAACTTCTTGTAGCTGCGCTACATCGGGTGCCAATACAATGGCCCCCAAATTAGTGGAGCTGTTGTAGTTTTGGTTGGTGCGGGAAAAAGTTTTATAGGAGATATACTCCACCCGGATATTATATTGACCTGGTGAGGCTTGCACCTCAAAGTTTCCGTCCAAATCGGTGATTCCTCCAGTTACTTTATCTGGACTGTTTGCATCTTGCAATACAAAAGTTGCGTACTCCAAAGGTTGGCCGGAGTCTTGATCAACTACTTTCCCAGAAATGGTAATGGAATTTTGGTTTGGCCTTGTTTGGGCGCTAGTGGTAAAAAAAGTCAATAATAACAACGGGACAATGATCCTGTGCATAGCTTGGTTTTAGATCATCAAATTTGGCAGGAAATTCAGAAGAACTAAAATTAATATCTGCCAACAGCAGAAATGGGCCCGTCAATGACCTTAAGGTTTTGTTAATCTTTTTTCTTTTTCTTCTTCTTTTTCTTTTTGGACTTGAAGCTGTTTTCCTGTAGTTCCATAAAAGCGTTGTACTTGTCTTCTGGAAGGCCGGATTTTAGTTCCTCGTTCTGTCTTTTTTCAATCTTCTCGTATTCTTCTTTGGCTTTTAGCGGCTCCAAGCCCAAGATTTGTAGTTCAATCCTTTGCTGAACAGATTGCAGCAAAGTGGTTCTTACAACGGCTTCTTCAAAAGGGTTGAGACCTAGAGCTTCGGTAATGGAAGGCATTTGTCCGTCAACGATTTCCTCTGCAGTTGGAGGGTCCTCCTTTTTTGGGGTATCATGTACTTGGGGAAGTGTACTTTGTCTTCTACCATATCGGTTTCCATAAGGAGAACCATATCCATATTGAGCAAAAGTCTCACTTGTAAAAAGTAATCCTATCAATAAGGTGAGAATACTTAGGGTATGCACTTTTTTCATGACAGTCGATTCAATTTTCAAAAATAGCAAATGTTATGCCTTTTCTATGCTAATGTTGATATAAATACCTCTGAGCATCAATCCTATAGCAAGGTATTGATTTTTTCAGCAGGTCTGCCAACAACGGCTTTCTTTCCATTGATTATAATAGGTCGTTCAATAAGTTTTGGATGTTCTACCATGGCGGCAATGATTTCATCATCGGAAAGTTCTTTTCCTTTGTAGTTTTCCTTCCAAATGGCTTCGTTTTTACGAACAAGCTCCAATGGGGACATACCGAGAAATCCTAAAATTTCTTTTAACTCACTTTTAGACGGAATGTCTTCCAAATACTTTACTATTTCAAATTCTTTTCCTGTGTTCTCCAAAAGTTCCAATCCCTCTCTGGACTTCCTACATCTTGGGTTGTGATATATTTTAATCATAGTTTATTTAGTTCTCAGTTCTCAGTTCTCAGTTCTCAGTTCTCAGTTCTCGGTTCTCGGTTCTCGGA
Source organism: Bacteroidia bacterium (assembly GCA_030429325.1). Lineage (GTDB taxonomy): Bacteria > Bacteroidota > Bacteroidia > Flavobacteriales > Flavobacteriaceae > Flagellimonas. Next base: position 1,394 of record JAUICT010000176.1, on the reverse strand, counting down.
TGTCTGATGTCTGATGTCTGATGTCTGAAAAATTATAGAATGTATTTAAAAAAACAGCTTCAAAAACTATTCCTCTTTTTGTCCCATCATCATCAGATAGGCTTTTAAAAAGGCATTGATGTCCCCATCCATTACAGCATCCACGTTTCCGGTTTCTTCTCCAGTACGTACGTCTTTTACCAATTTATACGGGTGCATTACATAATTTCTGATTTGCGAACCCCATTCGATTTTCATTTTGGAGGATTCTATCTCTGCCCGAGCTTCTTGTTTCTTGCGAAGCTCAATTTCATACAACTGCGATTTCAACATCTTTAAGGCAGTGGCCCTGTTATCGTGCTGGGAACGCGAATCAGAACACGAAATTTGTATGCCTGTGGGTTTATGTACCAATTGCACTTTGGTCTCTACTTTGTTTACGTTCTGTCCACCTGCGCCACTGGAGCGGGCCGTTGTAATTTCAATATCCGAAGGGTTGATCTCGATTTCGATGGTATCATCTACCAAAGGATACACGTATACCGAAGCAAACGAAGTATGACGCTTGGCATTACTGTCAAAAGGGGAAATACGGACCAATCTATGCACTCCGTTCTCACCTTTAAGCCAACCAAAGGCATATTCGCCATCTATCTCCAAGGTAACAGTCTTTATCCCTGCCACATCGCCTTCTTGGTAGTTGAGTTCCTTGACTTTGTAGCCGTTCTTTTCGGCCCACATGAGATACATCCGCATGAGCATGGACGCCCAGTCGCAACTCTCCGTACCACCTGCCCCTGCGGTTATCTGGAGCACAGCGGTTAGCTCATCACCTTCATCGGAAAGCATGTTCTTGAACTCTAAATTTTCAATGGCCAATACTGCTTTACTGTAGTGTTGCGCCACTTCATCCTCGGAAACCTCACCAGCTTGCTGGAACTCCATCAAAACCTCTAAATCGCCAATCAAGGTCTTGGCAGAATCAAAATCTTCTACCCATTTCTTTTTGGATTTTAGGACTTGCATTTGTTTTTGGGCTTCTTGTGGATTGTCCCAAAAACTAGGAGCCAAGGTTTTTTCTTCCTCGTTCTCTATTTCAATAAGTTTGGCATCGATGTCAAAGATACCTCCTTAACGCACCAAGGCGCTCAATAAGATCTTTTTGCTGATCTGTAGTGGTCATATACGTAACTTTCGCACAAAAATAAACTTCTTTTGGAATATAATTGAATCAAACTTGATTGGTAAACCAGCACCCATTTTTCAACCAATGAACCCATCTCACACCCAACCCTTTAAAAAGGCGTTTTCATATGTTTTTTAAAAATGAAATACATACTTTTAAGTCCAATTTCCACACCATTATGAAGAAAAGCATTACCCTATTTGCAATATTGTACGCTTTCTGTGCAATG
>JAUICT010000175.1 GCA_030429325.1 Bacteroidia bacterium | reverse complement strand
GACAACGATTCGGAGCTTGTACAGATTGCCAGCACCTTTTTTAAGGAGGACTCCCGGGTGAAACTGATTTGTGCCGATGCAGGTAAATGGTTGGAATCCTATGAAGGCAAGCCTTTCGATTTGATTTTTGCAGATGCTTGGCCCGGAAAGTATAGCCATCTGGACAGAACGTTGGCTTTATTGAAAGTTGGAGGGTTTTATATAATCGATGATATGGTTCATCAATCCAATTGGCCTACCGGGCATGGAGAAAAAGCGAAACAATTGATTCAACAATTGGAAAAAAGAGAAGATATAACAATTACAAAAATGAATTGGTCCACAGGGCTCATAGTTGCGGTTAAATTAAAATGAACATGAAAAATCAATGGTATACCATATCGGTGTATTCCGAAAACAATGTAGGATTGCTCAATAGGATATCGGGAATATTCTTAAAGAGACACATTAATATAGAAAGTCTAAATGTTTCAAAATCAGAAATTGAGAATGTTTCAAAATTCACAATAGTAATTCATTCCACTGAAGATTGGGCCCGTAAGATTGTCAATCAGATTGAGAAGCAGGTAGAGGTGATCAAAGCCTATTACCATACAGATGATGAGACCATCTATCAAGAATCGGCTTTGTTCAAAATAGCATCGCATTTGTTGTTTGATGAACGCCAAATTCAAAATATTATCAAAGAAAGCAATTCACAGATTGTCACTGTGAGTAGGGATTTCTTTGTCTTGGCCAAAACTGGTCGCCGCCATGAAATTGACGAAATGCACGATGCCCTTGAACCATATGGTATAATGCAGTTTGTTCGTTCGGGCAGGATAGCCGTGAGTAAGGCGACCATGCCTATTACCAATATTTTAGCAGAATTTCAAAATCAATAAATAGAAAATCAAATACAGAAAATGGCAAATTACTTCAACACACTATCACTTCGCGAGCAATTGACCCAGTTGGGAAAATGCAGGTTTATGGATCCAAGCGAGTTTGCTGATGGTGTTACCGCTCTAAAAGGCAAGAAAATTGTAATTGTGGGCTGTGGGGCCCAAGGGTTGAACCAAGGGTTGAACATGAGGGATTCCGGATTGGATATTTCCTATGCATTACGTGGAGCGGCCATCAAAGAGAAAAGACAATCTTTTAAGAATGCTTCAGAGAACAACTTCACGGTAGGCACCTATGAGGAGTTGATCCCAACAGCCGATTTGGTGATCAACCTAACTCCAGACAAACAACATACCAATGTGGTAAGTACAGTAATGCCCTTGATGAAGAAAGGCGCTACGCTTTCCTATTCCCACGGATTTAACATTGTGGAAGAGGGAATGCAGGTACGTGAAGACATTACCGTTATCATGGTTGCTCCCAAGAGTCCTGGTTCTGAAGTACGCGAAGAATACAAGAGAGGTTTTGGTGTACCTACGCTAATAGCCGTTCACCCAGAAAATGACCCTGAAGGAAAAGGGTTGGAACAAGCCAAGGCCTATGCTGCTGCTACCGGTGGTGATAAGGCTGGTGTGCTTGAATCTTCCTTTGTGGCTGAGGTAAAATCAGATTTGATGGGGGAGCAAACCATTCTTTGTGGACTGCTACAGACAGGATCGATCCTTTCATTCAATAAAATGATTGAAAAAGGCATTGATGCGGGATATGCATCCAAATTGATTCAATACGGTTGGGAAACCATTACTGAAGGGTTGAAACAAGGCGGGATTACCAATATGATGGACCGTTTGTCCAACCCGGCCAAAATCAAAGCCTTTGATTTGGCAGAGGAGCTGAAGGACATTATGCGTCCTTTATTCCAAAAGCATATGGATGACATCATGAGCGGTCATTTCTCTAAAACCATGATGGAGGACTGGGACAATGGTGACAAGAATCTATTGGATTGGAGAGCCAAAACTGGAGAGACTGAATTTGAAAAGACACCTGCAGGAGATGTGGCCATTTCTGAGCAAGGCTACTATGATAATGGGGTGTTAATGGTTGCTTTCGTAAAATCTGGTGTGGAACTGGCCTATGAGACCATGACAGAATCTGGAATCATTGGGGAATCTGCTTACTATGAGTCCCTACATGAAACGCCATTGATCGCGAATACCATAGCAAGAAAGAAATTGTTCGAGATGAACCGGGTAATTTCCGATACCGCTGAGTATGGTTGCTATTTGTTTGACCATGCATGTAAGCCTTTGTTGACCGATTTCATGAAAAAAGTGGAAACGGATGTTATTGGCAAACACTTTGGAGAAGGAAAAGACAGCGGTGTGGACAATGTTAAGCTGATCGCAGTGAACAAAGCTATCCGCGAACATGACGTAGAGGTTGTGGGAGCTCGTTTGCGCGCATCAATGACGGCAATGAAGCCCATAGCATAATATAGATATTGGCCCCATGAAGAAGACCGTGGATGCCTATTTTCCACAAATAGCGGATATATACCAAGCTGCAAAGACGATTGGCCAGGTGGCCGAGGTTACACCTTTACAGCAAAGTATCCGTTATTCTAAAAAATATGGGGCCAATATTTTGTTGAAAAGAGAAGACCTGCACCGCGTTCGGAGTTACAAGATTCGAGGTGCATACAATAAGATCAGTTCGCTTTCCAAAGAAGAATTAAATAGAGGGGTTGTCTGCGCCAGCGCAGGTAACCATGCCCAAGGCGTGGCCTTTGCTTGTAGTCATTTGCAGGTAAAAGGAACCATTTACATGCCCGTAGTGACGCCAAAACAAAAAATAGACCAGACCATGATGTTTGGCGGCGATTGGGTAAAGGTGGTTTTGGAGGGAGATACCTTTGATGATTCCAATAAAGCGGCCCAACTATTTTGCGAGGAGGAAGGGAAAACCTTTGTCCATCCGTTTGATGATGAAAAAATCATTGAAGGGCAAGCAACTGTGGGATTGGAATTGCTTCAACAGACCGATGTTCCAATTGACTATGTTTTTGCTGCCGTAGGGGGTGGGGGATTGGCCTCTGGACTTTGTGCCACCTTTCACGCATTGTCTCCAAGTACCAAGATTATTGGAGTGGAGCCCCAGGGAGCCCCTTCCATGAAAAAATCCATCGACAATGGAAAACTAGTGGAGCTCCAACAGATTGACAAGTTCATTGATGGGGCAGCTGTTCAGAAAGTGGGGCAATTGACCTATCCCATTTGTAGAGACCATCTCCATAAAATGGCGACTGTTCCCGAAGGGAAAGTCTGTCAGACTATATTGGACTTGTATAATCGGGATGCCATTGTGGTGGAACCAGCAGGGGCATTGACCATTGCCGCATTGGATGATTTTTCGGAAGAAATCAAAGGCAAGAATGTGGTCTGCATTATCAGTGGAAGCAACAACGACATTACCCGAACCGCCGAAATTAAGGAGCGTGCTTTGTTGTATGCCAATTTAAAGCACTATTTTATTGTGAGGTTTCCGCAGCGTCCGGGAGCACTCAAAGAATTTGTTGCTGACATCTTGGGGCCTAACGATGACATTACTCATTTTGAATACTCCAAGAAATCGAGTAGGGAAAATGCCCCCGCAGTGGTGGGTATAGAACTAAAATCGGCTGAAGACCTGAAACCTTTGATCAAGAGGATGAAGGCCAACAACTTCTTTGGGGATTATCTGAATGATAAGCCTGATCTTTTTCAGTATCTGGTGTAACCTTTTTAACAAATCCTGAGCGTATTTTGAAACTGGTGTAAACTCTATCGTTTTCGATGGAAAACCTTTGAAAACAAGCCGATTTACAGCTGTTTTTATGTTAGCTTTGTGATGAATGGGCGACTTTTTTTGAACACTAACAACAATAATCACAACCTATGCCTGCAACTAAAACTAAAATACCCGAAGCATTTCAAATTACTCAAGAAATCCACCAAGGAACCTATTTGGTCAATGGTGAACTCCGTAAATGGGAGGGCAGTACAACTCCTGTGGTTTCTACCATTTCATCCACCAATGATTATGCCCCTACCACTTTGGGCAGTATTCCAGACATGGGAGAGCCTGAAGCCATGGAAGCTCTTGATGCAGCCTTGGCGGCTTACAACAAAGGACAAGGGGTTTGGCCTACCATGAAGGTAAAGGATCGCATTGAATGTATGGAATCCTTTGTGAAAAAGATGGAGCAAAAGCGCGATGAGGTGGTGAAATTACTGATGTGGGAGATTGGCAAGTCGCTGCCAGATTCCTATAAGGAATTTGATCGTACCGTAGAGTATATTTACGATACCATTGAAGAGTATAAGCAGTTGGATAGGGATAGCGCCAAGTTTCAAAAGCATGATGGAGTCTATGCCCATATCCGAAGGGGGCCACTGGGAGTGGTACTCTGTTTGGGACCGTATAACTACCCCTTGAATGAAACTTTTGCTTTGTTGATTCCTGCCATCATTATGGGGAACACCACCATATTTAAGCCCGCAAAACATGGAGTTTTGTTGATTACACCTCTTTTGGAAGCTTTTAAGAGTAGTTTCCCCAAAGGCGTGGTAAATATTCTTTTTGGAAGAGGGAGGGCCGTGGCGGCCCCCATTATGAAAACAGGCAAGGTAGACGTCTTGGCCCTTATAGGTAATAGTAAATCGGCCAATGCCTTACAGGAACAGCATCCCAAAAGCAACAGATTGCGATTGGTATTGGGCTTGGAAGCCAAAAACCCGGCCATTGTGTTGCCCGATGCCGATTTAGATCTTACCATTAATGAATGTATTGCCGGTACACTTTCCTTCAATGGACAACGTTGCACGGCGCTCAAAGTGGTTTATGTACACGAGGATATCAAAGAAGAGTTCCTAAAGCGTTTCTCAGAAAAAGTTGATACTCTTAAGTATGGAAACCCGTGGGATGAGGGAGTGAACCTTACCCCGCTCCCAGAGCCCGGTAAGCCTGCCTATATCCAAGAACTGTTGGACGATGCCAAAGCCAAAGGGGCCAAGGTGCTCAATAAAAAAGGTGGAAAGCATTTTGATAACTACATCTGGCCAGCAGTCTTATATCCCGTTTCCAAGGATATGCGGGTGTATGAAGAAGAGCAGTTTGGCCCCATAATCCCCGTTGTTTCGTTCAAGGACATTGAGGAACCTTTGGATGATATGGCGGAAAGCAACTATGGGCAGCAGGTGAGTTTGTTCGGGAAAGATGTGTATACGCTTTCACCGCTTATCGATTCCTTGGCGAACTTGGTGTGTCGGGTAAACTTGAACAGCTCCTGCCAACGTGGCCCGGATGTGTACCCATTCACGGGGCGAAAGGATTCCGCGCAATCCACCTTGAGTGTACACGATGCCCTGCGTTCATTCTCCATTCGGACGTTTGTGGCGTTTAAGGACAACGACCTGAACAACGAGACCATTGAACAGTTGTTGGAGGCTAAAGTGAGTAACTTTTTA
>JAUICT010000174.1 GCA_030429325.1 Bacteroidia bacterium | reverse complement strand
GTAGTCGTGTGATTTGTGTTTGCATGCAAGAGTTCATTATTTTTGATGTATGGAAAAAGAACAATTGGAACAGCTTCGGTATCCCATCGGGCACTATCAGATTCCAGAACCGATCACGCAACAAAATTTGGATGAATGGATTGCCATTTTGGAACATCTTCCCGAACGCTTGGCAAATATGGTCAATCCACTTTCCGAGGAACAATTGGAGACTCCTTATCGCCCAGATGGTTGGACCGTGAGGCAGTTGGTACACCATATTTCGGATAGTCACCATCATAGCTATATTCGATTTAAATGGGCACTTACCGAGGACAATCCGTTGATCAAGCCTTATGATGAGAAAGCTTGGGCAGAATTGTTTGATTCCAAGACCGCTCCCATACAAATGTCCTTGGACCACTTAAAAGTGGTACATGCCAAGCTTGTACATCTTTTAAAGGGCCTTACGGAAGAAGATTTACAACGTAAGTTTACGCACCCCGATGGTAATGAGGAGACAACACTAAAGGAAAACATAGGGCGCTACGCTTGGCACGGCAGCCATCATTTTGCCCACATTAAAAATCTTTTGGAACGTCAAGGCTGGTAAGTCAAAGTTGTTTGGTCAAGATATACATGGCTTTTTCCGAAGGTTTTGCCCCAAGAATGGTAAGTTCACTTTCTCTTTTTATTTTGAAACCATTTTTAAGGTAAAACTGCAAGGGTTTGCCTTTTTGCATGGTATCCAGCCAAACCACTTTCTTTTTTAGGTCGATGGCTTCTTTTTCGATAAGCTGAAGCACCTTTTTACCCAATCCTTTTCCGGAAAATGCCTTGAGCAGATAGATTTTTTCTGCTTTGAGTGATGTCTCATCGGGGAATTCATCCACCCCTTTGTTCTTCACCAATTTCACGATGCCAACAATATCCTGCCCCATTTTTACAAGGTAATTGGTTACGTTGGAATCCATTAACTCTGCACTAACAATAGTGTTGGTAAAGCCAATGGAAATATAGGGGGTAGGGTCTTCATTCTCCCACAGATGGAGGTAGTGTTCCCGATAGGATTTTTTCCCAACGGCGATATACGTTTCCAGTGTGGTAACATCCACGGTCTCCAAAACAACAAGATTGTTCATGTGTCGCTTTCTCCTCCTTCAGGACCATAGAATAATACCCATGTGGCAAAATCATCAGTGAAATTTTCAAACCGATGCTCCACCCCTGCAGGCACAAACAAGAAATCTCCAACCGAAAAAGTGGTTCTCTTCCCATTGTTCAAAAACTCACCACTTCCAGAAACCACTACATACACCTCGTCCCGCGAATGGGGCTGTTGTAGATCGACTTTTTCTGGTTTGTAAATTTCAACGGACAGACTGCCGTGCTGAAACAAGGTCAAAAAATGGGAATTCTTGGCCGATAGTTTTTCCAGGGCCTCTTTGGGGCTGATTTTCATCTACTTCCACTTAATATTGCAACCAATACTTGGTTTTTGATCCATATTTACTTGCTTCCCGTTTAAAATAGCATCCATGGCATCACGCAGATCGGACCCGGTGAGTGGCAAACCATTTCCCGGTCTTGAATCGTCCAATTGTCCTCGGTACACCAATTCCAAATCAGAATTGAAAAGATAAAAGTCAGGCGTGCAGGCTGCGTCGTATGCTTTGGCCACTTCCTGACTTTCATCATAGAGATAAGGAAACGTGTATTCCATTTCCCTGGCATTTTCTTTCATAAGATGCGGGGCATCCTGAGGATAATTAACCACATCGTTGCTGGAAATTGCCACAAAACCAATGCCCTGGGCTTGGTATTGCTTGCCAAGTTTGGCTATCATTGGATTTACGTGAATCACAAAGGGGCAATGATTGCAAATGAACATGACCACGGTTCCTTTTTCTCCTTTCAAATCTGATAAAGAAAGGATTTCATCAGAAACGGTATCCCTTAATTTAAAATCTGGAGCTTTGGTGCCCAGTGGCAACATATTGCTTGGGGTTCTAGCCATAATTGTTCATTTTTGGATGACTCTTTCCATTAGTGGATGCATTTCAGGATTCCTTACATCATGTGTCCAAAGAAAATGGCGTTCATCAAAAGCTTGTTGGTGCCATACCAAAATGCCCTGAAGTTGGTGTTGTCTGTAAACAATACCACTCTTCCCTTGCCCATTCGTTTTACCTTGAATGGAACACTATTTTTGATGAGTTCTGCATTTTCTTCGGAAATATAACCACTCAACAACGGATTATTGGTGTACTGAATCGGGTTGTCATAGCTGTTCTTTTCCGGGTTCAAATAAATGTTGGTATTTCTGAACAGGGCCAATCTATCGTTTTTATAACCATAATTAATGGGATGTGATCTATCCAATATGGCTTCAAAGATGGCGCCACCTGTAACTTGGGCTCCTTGAAAATCCTGTTTTTGATCAAAAGGAATGTTTTTGGCGACCAAAGTATCCTTGCGCAGCTCTAGATCCATGAATTCGTTGCTCTTGAACCAGTTGGCGGTATTTCGATAGCCAATCACAGTACCTCCGTTCTTTACCCATTCCTTAACCTTTTCGGCTCCTTTTTTGTCTAATAGTTTACTACCGCCCCAACCAGTTCCTGGCAGAATCAATGCGGTGTACGAATCAAGATCGGCACTGTTGAAATAGCGGGTGTCTATTTTCGTGATCTTCATGTCGTAGCGCGTATCGAACAAGTGCCAGATTTCCCCGGCATCGTAGGAACGCGTGCCATCTCCTATCAACAAGGCAACTTTCTGTTTTTTCAGGGCTTCAAAATCATTGCTTCCCAAATCTATGCCTTGGGTAAGACCTGTTGAAACGCCATTGATTTTAATGCTACTTTCTTGGGCAATTTTATTCAAAAAGGCATAAAGTTCATCCGAATCCAGTTTTTGATTGTGGACCGGAACCATGATGGAACCATAATCATAACGTGTTCCTTCCAAGGTAAAGGGAGACATGGCCGCTTTGGCCCTCAATCCTTTTTCCAGAATTTTGTTCAACACCTTTGGCGTATAATATTCATGCCACTCGAACACATAGGCGTAGTTGCTCTTTTTGTCAACACCGCCAGAAGGTTTTTCAAAATCCATAACCTCAGGTCCTGCATTGGACAGGGAACTAAGTTCTGCGTAATCCACATTGAAGGCCAAAGGAAAGGTCCAAGCAGAGATGTCATAAAAAAGACTATCGGTAAAGGTGGTTCGCTTTTCAAACATGGCGTTGATGAGTCTTGGATTCTTTTGGTTCATCGGAACTACATAGCTATGCCCTTTTTTGAAAGTTTTTCCACCAATGGTGGCATCAGAGGCCAGTTCGTGAAACTTGATCTTATGTCTTTTTAGGATTTCGGCCAAGTGCCAAGTTTTTGAAGCGTCCTTGCTATCGCCAAAAATAATGGCCTTGGTTTTACTGCGAGCAGCTTCATTGCGAAGGTCTGCATAGAACGCTTTCTGATAGTCCAAAATTTTGGTGCGCATATTCTTTGCGGCCTCAATGGTAGATAGCGCAGTAGTAAATTGGTTTCTTATGGTAAATGGGAAGGTCAGAATGCCATTTTCGCTCTCTTGGATATGACCTCTTGAGCTGCCTTGTTCAAAAAGAATGCCGATGCTTCCATTTACATCGGGGAAGGTAGATCCCTTACCGTAATAATAATCATCATAATTCTCTTCGGAGTAGTAGAGTGACCCAATTTTGTCCAAAGCCTTGGCATGGTAGCTTCCAATTTCCATGGTAAGTTCTTGGTTTATTTTTGGTGTCAATGGATGTACCCTTGTAGGTTCCCCGGGTTGAAAGAAAAAGGTGGAGTTGGTGCCCATTTCATGGTGGTCGGTCAAAATATTGGGCAACCATTTGTGAAATGTTTCAATTCGGGCTCTACTCTCTGGCAATTGTACGGGAAGCCAGTCACGGTTCATATCAAACCAATAATGATTTGTACGTCCTCCGGGCCATACTTCATGGTATTCCCTTTCGTTGTTGTCCGGATTTAAGTTCTGGCTTTTGTGGATGTTGGCCCAATAGGCAAAACGTTGTAACCCATCAGGATTGAAACTGGGATCCATGAGAATTACCATGTTGTCTAAAAGAGACTCAATTTCAGGGCCCTGGGCGGCAGCAAGATAATAGGCGTAAGCCAATCCTGCATTGGAACCACTGGGTTCGTTTCCGTGAATGGAAAACCCTTGGTAGACCACAATGGGCATATTGGCGGTGTCCGTATTGACATTTCCTTCGGAAAGAGCTACATGTTGTTGCCGAATGGTTTCTATATTTTGATGATTTTTTGGTGAAGTCACCGTGAGCAGGAGTAAAGGTCTTCCCTCAAAAGTTGTTCCCCGGTCTTCAATGGTGATCCTGTCGCTGGAAGCGGCAAGGGTCTGCATGTAGAACATCAATTTGTCGTGGGTCACGTGCCATTCCCCAACTTCATGGCCAATGACATCCGCTGGTTTTGGGATTGTGCTATCATAAGAAATGTCATCGGGCAGATAATAGTCCAAAGTAACTTCTTGGGCATTAAGGGTAAAACTTGCAAAAATGGCAAGGAAAAGGAAGTTGAAATTTTTCATGGGTTTCTTCTTGAATTAGTCATAGGTTAAAAATAAAAAAACGACCTGCATTGTGCAGGCCGTTTTAATGTTTTTTTAGGATGGTGTCCCAATTAAATGTCATCAAAATCAACATCGGTAAAACTACCTGGGGCAGTTCCATTTTCACTGATGTTGTTTTCTTCTTTTTTAAAATCTTTTTGATGACGTTCAGAAATTACTTCTTGGCCCTTTTCATCAATGATGTAATCCATCATTTCTTCCATGATTTCCTTGAAAGCGGTAAAATCTTCCTTGTACAGATAGATTTTGTGCTTTTTGTAGTGGAAGGAGCCATCATCATGGGTAAATTTTTTACTTTCCGTAATGGTTAAGTAATAATCACCGGCCTTTGTGCTTCTTACATCAAAAAAGTAAGTTCTTCTCCCGGCCCGTAAGACTTTGGAGTAAATTTCTTCCTGATCCATGATATCTTTCTCGCCCATGTGGTCTGTTGTTGTAATTAGTTGTTTTGTTGTATAATTCTACCAAAAATGTAAAAAAAAAGCTAATTCAGCAACTTTTTTATTATTCTTTCCCTGAAAGCTGGTTGATATAGAGTTCTTTATAATAACCATCAACATTGTTCAATTGATCATGGGTGCCCTCTTGAATGATCTTGCCATTTTCCAATACAATGATCTTATCGGCATTCTTGGCAGATGATACCCTATGACTTACGATCAGGGTGGTTTTGTTTTGGGATGCCCGTTTGAGGTTGTTCAGGATTTCTTCCTCGGTTTCGGTATCCACGGCAGACAAGCAATCATCAAAAAGATAAATTTGGGGGTCTTTGAGCAACGCCCGTGCTATGGAGACC
>JAUICT010000173.1 GCA_030429325.1 Bacteroidia bacterium | reverse complement strand
CAGTAATACAGATGCGGATATCAACCAGATGGTAAACTGGGTAATTCCCGCCAAAGATGTACCTATGATCTTGCCCAGCATCAATTGGAATGGTTTTACGGAGGATATGATTACCTCAATGATCCTGCTGGTCTTTTCTTCTATTACGCTCCGCATTACAAAACCACCATAAATAATAATGAACATCATAATGGCATAACCGAAGCCACCACCAATGAAAGCTTTGATTTCATTGATACCCTTTACACTCTTTTCGCCATCAAAAGTTGCCAATTGAAGGTCAAAAGGTTGTTCCACCAATGAAAACTGATCTTGTGAAACCCCCAGTTTTTTTAATCTTTCTTGCCTTAACTTTCTTTGAAAAATACCTTCCAAGTGTTGGGTGATCTGTGTGCTTGGATTGTCCTTGGTATATAAATGGGCAGATTCCGCCACTTGTTCCCCATTCTCACCATAGGGGAGGTGCAATAGTCCGTAATATCCCATAGCACTTATGGAATCTTTGGCCTCATCCAAACTCAACCCATCCAAATGAATATAGGAAATATGCTCTGTAGGCATAAACTCCTTTTGAAAAAAAGCACTCTCATTAAGTATGGAAATGACTCTTTTTTCATTATCGTTTATTTTGGTAAGGTAGGCTATCAATACAATCATCCCCACAATCAAGAGTGGGCTTAATATGGTCATGACAATAAAGGTCCGGTTCCTCACCTTCGCCAAATATTCCCGCCTAATGATCAGTCCTAACTTACCTATCATTGTCCTTGTTGTTTACGGTTTGGATAAAAATGTCATTGGCCGATGGGATAGTTTCCTCAAAACGGTTCACATTGGCAATTTTAGATAGTTCGGAAAGTATTTCGGCAGTATGGGAAGAAGGTAATTGTACTTTGAAATCCAACTGGTTTTCCCCATCATCAAAACTTGAGGACAGAACTTGATACTTTTCACCCAATTCCCGCATCAGTCTTTCCGAACTTTCCTGGATCTGTAATCCTACATTGAAAATGTTGTTCTTGTAGGCCCTTTTTATTTCCGACAGTTTTCCGTCAAGGATTTTTTCCGATTTATGGATCAGGGCAATATACTCGCAAAGTTCTTCCACAGATTCCATTCTGTGGGTAGAAAAGATGATCGAGGTCCCTTTTTCCTTGAGCTGAAGAATCTCATCTTTGATGATATTGGCATTTATGGGATCGAAGCCACTGAAAGGTTCATCAAAAATCAACAATTTTGGGTCGTGAAGAACAGTTACGATAAATTGGATTTTTTGTGCCATTCCCTTTGACAGTTCCTGGATTTTCTTGTTCCACCAGTCACCTATATTTAGACGATCAAACCAATACTTCAATTTTTCCTTGGCCTCACTTTTGGACAGCCCCTTTAATTGAGCCAGATAAAGGGCTTGCTCCCCTACTTTCATGCTTTTGTACAGACCACGCTCCTCTGGTAGATACCCTATATGTGCTATATGATGTTGTGCCAATGGTTCGCCATCGAACAAAATTTCCCCGGAATCTTGATGGGTAATCTGATTGATGATTCGGATAAAAGAGGTTTTACCCGCACCGTTGGGGCCCAAAAGACCGTAGATGCAATTTTTGGGTATATTGAGTGAAATGTTGCTCAATGCGGTATAGTTTCCGTACGTTTTGGAAACATTTTTGGCAACAAGGATGTTCTCCATGCATTCTATTTTTTCAAAGATATGTATTTGCCCAATACGATCAAATCCCATTAAAACAAAAACCCACCCTTAAAAATTTCAAGGATGGGAAAAAAATTGCTATGAAAAAGAAAATTAGATATTGGTCACCCAACATCAGTTTCAAATATACGTTTTTTATTTAAACAGCAAGATTTTTCTTGTTATGAGAACATATCTTTTACCTTTTCAAAAAAGGATTTATCTGATTTTTCGGGCTTTGGCACAAAATTCTCATCATTTTGCATACGTTCAAAAAACTCCCGCTGTTCTTTATTTAGTTCCTTTGGGGTCCATACATTAACGTGTACCAACAAATCGCCACTACCATAACCATTAATACTGTTGATTCCTTTCCCCCTCAATCTCAGAATTTTACCGGATTGGATTCCAGGCTCTAATTTTATTCGGACTTTGCCCCCAATGGCATCTATTTCCTTGGAACTGCCCAGAACGGCTTCCGAAATACTGATGTACAAATCATAATGGAGGTTATCCCCTTCCCTTTTGAGGGTATCGTGCTCAAGGGTTTCTATTGCCACCAATAAATCTCCGGGAATACCATTTCCTGGTGCTCCGTTTCCTTTTCCGGATACCTTTAATTGCATACCATCTTCAACCCCTGGTGGAATTTTAATGGAAACGGTCTCCTCTTCTACTTTAAGCCCTTGGGCATCAGCTCCAGCAGGACGTTTGTCTATGGTTTGGCCAGAACCGCCACAGGTGTTACAGGTGGTAGCGGTCTGCATTCTACCCAAAATGGTATTGGTAATCTTGGTAATTTGCCCAGAACCGTTACAAGTGGGACAGGTTTTGTAGGTGACCCCATCGGCCTGTACCTTTCGTCTTACCTTAACTTTCTTCTCAACCCCATTCGCAACCTCTTCCAAGGTAAGTTTTACCCGAATACGCAAATTACTACCTTTGACCCTACGCTGTCCTCCACCGCCAAATCCACTGAAACCACTAAATCCGCCACCAAAGGCACTTCCAAAGATATCTCCAAACTGACTGAAAATGTCATCCATGTTCATACCTCCTCCGCCAAATCCAGCGCTTCCGTCAAAGGCGGCATGGCCAAACTGATCGTACTTGGCCCGCTTGTCTGGATCACTCAGAACCTCATAGGCCTCGGCCGCTTTCTTGAACATTTCCTCCGCCTTGGTATCCCCAGGGTTCTTGTCAGGGTGAAATTCAATGGCTTTCTTTCTATAAGCCTTTTTTATTTCTGCGGCGGATGCTCCTTTGGAAACACCTAATATTTCGTAATAGTCCTCCTTCATATACTGTTAGTTGCCAACAACCACCTTGGGGTGTCGAATGATACGGTCTCCAAGCTTAAAGCCTTTTTCAACCACGTCTATGATTTTACCTTTCAATTTTTTGTTGGGTGCCGGAATTTGGGTAATGGCATCGTGGACTTCAGCGTCAAAGGTATCGCCCTCGCTGACCTCAATCTGTTCCAAGCCCTTATTTTTAAGTGTTTCCTTAAACTTATTGTTGATAAGCTCCACACCTTTGAACATTTCTTTGTCCTTAGATTTTGCCAGTTCTTTCAAGGCACGGTCAAAATCGTCCAAAACAGGCAACAGGGACACCATGACTTCTTGACCTGCTGTCTTGAAAAGGTCCATGCGCTCTTTTGAGGTTCTCTTCTTAAAGTTTTCAAACTCGGCAAAAAGCCTTAAAAACTTATCTTTTTCCTTAGACAACTCATCACGTAGCTTATCCTCCTCTGAAACTTCTTCTTTTCCGCTTCCATCTGCTGTATCCCCATTTATATTTTCATCGTTCAGTTCAGGATTTTCAACAGTTTGGGCTTCTTCTTTAACCCCTTCCATTTCCTCAACCTTACTTTTCTTGCTCATATTATGTTTATTTTAATCTCTTTTGAAATGGCAAAAGTACTGCCAATTGCTCGAAAATGTCAAAATGTCACAACAAAACCCAAAAAAATCCGCCTAAGCGGATTTATAGTTCCATTAAAGCTAGATTCTTACGCTATTTTCTCCGAAACAGGATCCAGTGATGCCTTGCTGTTCTTTTCAGAATAAAGGTCTTGTAATGCCAAACAAATATTGGGATATTGAAAATCGAACCCTTCATTTTCCATCTTTTTGGAACTCACCCGATGACTTGCCAGCAAGAGATAGGCCATTTCTCCTAAAAGCACTCTGAGCATGACCTTGGGCACATTGGGAAGCCATAGAGGATAATCCAATGCCCGTGCCAGCTCTTTTGTCATCTTAGCATTGGTTATCGGATTGGGTGCCACGCCATTGTATATGCCCTCAAGGTTATTTTCCATGACGAACACAAACATTTGGGCCAAATCTTCAATATGTATCCATGATTGCCATTGATCTCCACTACCTAAAGGGGCTCCTACATATTTTTTTATGGGATTGGTCATCTGGGGCAAAGCCCCACCTTTGGTAGACAACACAATTCCAATGCGGATCTTGGAAACCGTAAGGCCCAAATTTTTGAAGGTATCAGCTTTTGCCTCCCATTTCTGGGCCACTTCGCCAACAAAACTATCATCTACATTAGGTTCGTGCTCATTGTAGAATTGCGACATGGAACTCGGATAGATTCCAATGGCAGATGCAGAAATCAACAACTCAATAGTGGATGTATCCTCTTTTGCCAATGCATTGTACAACGTTTGTAGACTATTGATCCTACTGGAAAGAATCTTCTTTTTACGGATAGGCGTCCAACGTTTGGCAATACTTGCACCCGCTAGGTTGATTATGGCATCAACACCTTTAAAACAGGCTGTATCTATCTGGCCTTTACTTGGATTCCAATAAAAGCCACGATAATCTTCGGATTGTTCTATTTTGTGCTTCTGGGTAGTTAAGTAGTTGACCGCAATCCCTTTTTCATGCAAAACTTTGACGATTGCTTGCCCAACCAAACCTGTAGCACCTGTTATCAGCACCTTCATATCTCCATTTTCCAACAAATTTACAGGTTTAATATACTGTTTGTGAAGTATTAGTTTAGGTTTAACACAAATCCCCCTACTTTATGTGAATTTATGATAAAGATTGAACTTCTCCTTAACACAAAACCAATATTGATCAAGGTTTTGTTGCCCTGAGCATTTCGCGTTTTCCGGGTGGGCCGGGTAACCGCTCCACAATAAAACCAACAGCCTGCATGGCCCTTCTTACGCTTCCCTTGGCGGCGTACGTGACCAGAACACCCTCTTTTTTAAGAGATTCATACATTATCCTAAAAATCTCTTCGGTCCAAAGCTCTGGTTGTACCCTAGCCCCAAACGCATCAAAATAGATAAGGTCGTATTCTTCCTTATCAGTAATTTCCTTAAAATCTTTTTGTTGCTTATGGAGCGAAAAACTTTTGGAAATCTGGAGATTTTCTTCCCAAGGAAGCTGATGCATTTTCTGGAACAATTGTTCATGACCCAAGGCATTCAACCTTGCACCATACTCCAATTCGGCAACTTCTTTTAAGGAAACCGGATAGGCCTCCACACCAACATAATTTATGGTCAACCCTAGTTTTTCAGCTTCCAACAAGGTAATAAAGGCATTCAATCCAGTACCAAAACCAATCTCCAATAAATTGACTTTTGAGTTTTTGAACAACCACAAACCGTGTTCAATAAAAACGTGATAGGCTTCCTGTACGGCACCATGTTTGGAGTGGTACTGCTCATCCCATTCCTCTATTTGGATGGTCTTTGAGCCATCTCCTGTAGTAA
>JAUICT010000172.1 GCA_030429325.1 Bacteroidia bacterium | reverse complement strand
CCAAAATACCGGCCAATCCTAAAAAGAAAGCCCCACTACAGACTGAAAACATAGTATCTGTACTACCTCTTCTTTCCCTTAACCATTTGACTATATCCATATCTTGATTAGATTCGGCGGGACCACCGCCAGGTACCATGATTATATCTACTTGAGGTAGATTGTCAAGGGTAAAATTTGGTTGTAGTGGTGTGTACATACCAATGGTTTTGGGTTTCATATCTTTAGCAACCGTTACGACATTAAAACCTGCATGCTCAAAAACTGACATGGGACCAGTGACATCCATTATGTCTGCATAATCAAAAAGAAGTATTGCCGCTGTTCGTCTTGGCGACTCATCGCTGGGCTTATCATCAAGCCCCTTTACCCTGGATAAGTAAGTCATGTTACAAACCGGACAGACATCAGGTGCATCAAAAATTTTATCATCCTCTGAGCATCCACAAGGCGGACAGTAGTATTCAACAGAATATTTTGATGTTTTGGACACATCATTGGACTGTGCACAGGCGGCAACAGATACTAATACAATGTGCAGAATAAGAATGATGTTCTTCATGGTACTTTGTAGTTTGCGCAAGCGCTATTTTAACCACAAAGTATTTGTAATGTGTGCCCAAGAATTGTACAAAATAGACATTAACTCTGCTTTAACAGACCTAGTGCCCATCCCTACTATTTTGGGTGGAACTGCCGTAAAAGTAAAATGGTCATCCGGAACTTGTTCTAGATTGCACAAGTGCTCCAATTCATTTTTCAGCATTTAGTTGCAGGATGCTATCCTTTATTTCTGCTATCTCATTCTTTGTTATGACCCGACCATCTTTAATAACAGATGAGATTTGTCCCACCTTTTGAATGTTCTCCAAAGGGTTGCCCTCAAGAATTACCAGATCCGCTATTTTATCAGCTTCAACAGTTCCATACTCATTTTCTATTTCAAAAAACAGGGCAGGATTAATGGTTGCCGTCCTTAAAGCTTCCGCTGGCGTAAGACCAGCATCCACAAAAGCCTGTAGTTCATTATGGAGCCCCACTCCGGGATGACAAAGTGGATTGGCACCCATATCGGTTCCCGCCAGGAGTTTAATCCCCTTTTGGTTCATTTTATGCACCATTTGCTGATAAAGTCGGTATAGTCGCTGCTTGATTTCAACAAAATCCTGATTATTTCGATACTGCAGGTGGTCATTATGTTCTGGCGTCCAATAGGCCCTTAAGTAAGGTGGCAATAGAGCCACCAATTCTTCATCTTTTGGATATTCTGATTCGTACCAAGCATTTTTATACCACATGCTTAGCGTTGGGCAATGCCATATGTCATTTGCTTTGAAGAGATTGTACAATGAATCTGCTTTTGTTTCATTGAATGTTCTTAGTCTAAAATCATTGATTTTATTGGAACGTTCTATACGGTCTTCCATTCTTCCTATTTCAGCCAAATATGTTTCGGAAGGTTGGTCTGCGCATTCTTTCAAAATTTCCAGTAGATGCTCCTGACTTTTCATTCCAGTGAGGGCAGCTTCCGATGGCGGTACGGTAAAGGGTACGTGGCCCACAAAAGGATAATCAATTTCATTTGCATATTTACTCAGGGCCAAATACGTTTCCCTTGGTAACAATGAATACACTTTTAAAAAATCAACTCCTTTATCTATTAAGGAATCTACCACCATTTTTACCTGATCTGGACTATTGATACCAACGGAACCGTCCCACATGGGATTTGGACCATCCAATAAAGGACCTCCAGCAAATATCTTTGGAGCAAGCAAAGAGTCAGATTCTGCCATTTTTCGCCATCGCTTAATCAGGTTTAAGTCTCCTGCCATATCCCGTATGCCCGTAACCCCATTGACCACAAAAAGTGGTAGCAACCTATCTTTTTCTCTGGTATTGGGGTTCATACGCCATACCTCAGGGTCATCGGGGTGGGCATGCATATCCCAGAGTCCGGGAATTAAATAGTTGCCCTCTGCTTTTACATTTGTATCAACTTTGAAATTTTGAGTTCCATTGGCCTCACCTATATAAATAATTTGATTGTCATTTAAAAGAACATTTTGATTGGGAATTATACTTGCATTCACAACATCAACCACATTGATGTTTTCAATCAAAACAGTACCTTCCAGTTTCTCGGTTTTTTGACAAGCCACGACCAACAGGCTTACCATTAAATAAACTAAATGTGTCGTTTTCATGATTTTAACTTGAATGATCCGTTATCATTTTCCAATCACCGTTGATACGCTTCATATTTACGGAAAACCAGCCTTGGGCCAAATCATCCCGGCCAGGAAACTTAAGATTGAATCTTCCTGTAACGAAATAGAGATTATCACTCAGTCGTCTTGTGCTGATGTTATCAAAATGAAGCTTCCCCATTCTCCCTTTTGGAAAATATTTTTTGTACCCCCCAATAATGTCATCGTAACCATATGTCATACCTGCTGTTGAAGCTGTTTGTATAGGCTCTGAGGTTGCATAGGCTTGCATATAACATTCTATATCTTCCTGATTCCAACACTTTTCCTGTTCGGCAAAGTTTTGCCGAATTTTAAACTCATCGATTCCATCCAGATGCTTTTCAATGGTCAGCTCCATTTCATAGAGAATTTGTTGCAAAAGTGGGTAAGCCCCATCATCATTTACCTGTATGGCTATGGCATACTGGCGGTTTTTTGAATATTCAACATGGGAAACGTACCCTGGAAAAAAACCGGAATGGCCATAACGCTCATCCTCCATTTTACTCCAAATAAACGACCCCAGACCATAACCGTTGTCATACGGCTCACCAGTTGTCATGCTTACAGCGGATATGAGCTGTTTTTTGGTTTCTTCATTTAAATATGAACTCTCATGTATATACCTGACCAAATTCGTTAAATCTGCTGGATTGGTAGCAAAGCCACCACCCGTCCATTCAAAAGATGGATTTAAAACGAGATTGCCATTTGCATCAAGTACTTTACTGGGCAGCTGAAACGGGTTTTGTGGACCAATATGGCCTTGGGCCAAGCCATCAATAGCCAATGTGTTTGACGGTACCGTGAGATGAAGTGCCAAAGGTTTTATGAGTTCCGTATCGACCAGGTCATAAATATTCTTAGCGGTAATTTTTTCTATTATCAGTCCCAATAGAATGTAGTTGGTATCTGAATAGGCCCAACCCCCGCCAACGGGATGAACCGCAGGCTTGTTTGAAATGGATTGTATGCAATCCTCTGGAGCTCTTTCCGATAAAGGATTTTTTATGAAGTCTTCTAAAAACTCGGGCTGAAATAAATGTCTTGGAAGTCCTGAGGTATGATTCAACAAGTTTTTGATTCTTATTTCTGAATGGTTTGGAAAGGTTTTGTACCATTCTTCGCTACCCAAATATTCAAGAACCTTATCGTCTAGGCCTAATTGACCTTCTTGAATCATTTTAAGGGCAATGGTACTGAAAAATAACTTGCCTGTGCTTCCCGACAACATTTTAGCTGATGGGTGTAGTTCCGTTTTCTTCTCAAAATCGGAATAACCCGAAGCTAGATTTATTTGATGTTTCCCATCCAATAGCAAAGAAAAAGTAATGCCCGGTATCCCTTTTTCTTTCACAATTTTGTTTAGGTTACCTTGAAGGTCACTTTCTAGTTCGGAATACGGATTTTGGGCATAGCCCAAATGGAATACCCCTAAAGCTATGAGCAGGGTAATTTTGAGGTTTATTGTTTTGTTCTGCATTTGTATTTTCGAATTTTTCTTTGATTTGTGTTTTCGGTACCATTACTTGAAAAAGTGAGCCAAAAAGCTTCCTTATTGAGAACAACCGGTTTAAAGGCAAAACTATTCTCACCAGACAAGACATAATTGTAAAAAATAGACACTAAAACCTAGTCCATCTGGAAATCAGCATATCTATCAAAACACTTTCCGATAAAGACATTTCCTTTGAAAAAAAATCCTTTGGGGTCAATGAAGAGAATGACTTAAACTCCCTAATAAAATGGGATTGGTCGAAAAAACCAACTTCATTTCCTAACTGGGTAAGATTCAATTGCCCTAGTTCATTCTTTAAGTGAATACACGAATTAAACCGAATTATTCTGATGTATACCTTAGGAGCCATACCCAAATAGAAATGGAACAGACGCTCTATTTTTTTATAGCTGATGTTAAAGTGTTCAGAAAGCTGGTTTAACCTAATTGCACCTCTTTTATATCTTATGTGCTTTACGATTTGTGAAAAAAGGACATAATCCACTTTTGAATTCAAATTCACAATTCTTTCCAACATAAAGTCTTCAACGGTTTTGATTTTGTCCTGAACGATAGACTTTTCAAATACCTTGGCTTCCAATTCCATTAAAGCTTTATTGGATAAGCAATCCAGACCAACATGTGAATTCTTGATCTCCTTGGAACCTGCATCCAAGAATAATGGCAAACCTTCAGGATTGATTTTTATACCAAATGATTGGGTGCTACCGGGAGAATAAAAATAGTTTACGGCTTTGGTTTTCTGGCCAAAGAGGCTCGACTTTTTTAATGTTTTGGGAATTGTGGATGTAGACAAGCTTCTTTTAACGGAATCCTTCGAATCCATGAACCAGATACCGAAAGTACCATCTGGCAGGACCAAATCCGTAATATTTTCAGAGACGAGCGAAGTATCCAGTGTAAAATAGCTAACAATGTATTTTGAAAAAAAAGTATCTGGATAATATTCTTTTAAATACATGATTAAATCTGTTCTACATTTTTACAGTGTCCAAAAAGTACAATTTGTTATGTTTCTTACTGCTTAATTTTGAAGTATTTAACATATAAAAATATGCCTCGTAATAATCTTAAGGTCTCAAATTTCGTTTTTGTGACAATCATCTTGATCAGTGTCAGCACCTTTTTAATCAGTCTAAACAAGCCAAAAAGCAAGGAAATCAAAACAACCAAGCAACTGGTACAATTTATCAAGGATCACCATAGCCAAAATCATCTAAAGTCTTTTACATTCATTCAAGAAACGGTCCGGTACAGTCCTCAACAACAACCAATGGATACAAGCATATGGTATGAAGCCATACGCTATCCCAAAGAGTTCAGGATAGATTTTGGCAATCCGGAAAAAGGGAATGCCAACATCAACAGAAATGACAGCATTTATGTTTATCGTGGCAACAAATTGGTTCACAGCGGTCCGGAGATACAAGAGTTTTTGATTCTAGAAGGAGGGCTGTTCCATTACTCTGTTACAGAAACAATAGAGCGGCTTCAGGGTCTAGGAATCGATACGGCTCTTTTCACCACAGCTATCTTTGAAAACAAACCTATCTATATTATTGGTGCAGACGACACCAACTTTGACAAACCCCAAATTTGGATGGACGCGGAGAAATTCTATGTCGTTAGACGTCTAAGCAAAGGAAAAAACGGGGAACTCTATGAAGCAAGATATGACGATTTCAAAAACGTGGACGGA
>JAUICT010000171.1 GCA_030429325.1 Bacteroidia bacterium | reverse complement strand
GTCGCGGTGTAGGTACCTTGAACAATACCAAGGATATTGAAAAAAAGGAAGCGCGTATCAAGGAATTTGTATCGCAGATCCTACAGGAATACCCTCCCTCCACGGCAGTTGCTGTCAACTAAAAATATAAGCCGCCCAAAGGGCGGTTTTTTATTGCCCTTCCTCCAAATTTTCTGGTTTGCGATAACGATTTCGTATCTTTAGGCAGCATAAAATTGTACGTATGAGTTACGAATCCAATCCTATACTGGACAAATTGCCCAAACACCTCAAGCAGTTCATAAAACCGCAAAATTATGGGGACTATACCGCTATTGACCAAGCGGTTTGGCGTTATGTGATGCGCAAAAACGTGGACTATTTAAGCCGCGTGGCCCATAGTTCTTATGTGGATGGATTGAAAAAAACCGGGATTTCCATAGACCACATTCCCAACATGTACGGGATGAACCGAATCCTCAAGGAAATTGGTTGGGCCGCCGTGGCCGTGGATGGGTTTATTCCCCCTTCTGCCTTTATGGAATTTCAAGCGTACAATGTGCTGGTCATTGCTTCGGACATCCGGCAATTGGAAAACATTGAGTACACTCCTGCACCGGACATCATCCATGAGGGCGCAGGACATGCACCCATCATTGCCAATCCGGAATATGCGGAATACTTGCGGCGTTTTGGGGAAATCGGCTGCAAGGCCATTTCCAGTGCCAAGGATTACAAACTGTACAATGCCGTGCGGCATTTAAGTATCATCAAAGAGGCCCATGGCACTCCACAGAAAGAAATCGAGGAGGCGGAAAAACATATAGAACACCTTCAAAAGAACATGGGCAAGCCCAGTGAAATGGCTTTGATTCGGAATTTGCACTGGTGGACGGTGGAATACGGTCTCATTGGTACGGTGGACACGCCTAAAATTTATGGGGCAGGACTGCTTTCCTCCATAGGGGAAAGCGCATGGTGCATGACCGACCAAGTAAAAAAAATACCCTATTCCCTTGAAGCGGCACATACCGAATTTGATATTACCAAACCGCAGCCCCAATTGTTCGTCACGCCCGACTTTGCGTTTTTGAGTCAGGTTTTGGAAGATTTTGCCAACACCATGGCCTTGCGCAAAGGTGGACTTTCGGGGGTTCAAAAATTGATTGAATCCCAAGCGTTGGGTACCATTGAACTGAGTACCGGGCTTCAGGTCTCGGGGCAGTTCCATGATGTTTTGGAACATGAGGGCAAACCCATATACATCCAGACCAAAGGGGCAACGGCCCTGGCCTATCGTGAAAAGGAATTGGTGGGGCATAGCACGGCACAACACCCTGATGGCTTTGGCATGCCTGTGGGTAAATTGAAAGGCATCAACATCGCCATTGAGGATATGGGGCCCCGCGATCTAAAAGCCTACAAAATTTACGAAGGCGAAGAGGTCTCTTTGGAGTTTGAAGGCGGTGTGAAAGTAGAGGGGACCATCATCACCGGGACCCGAAACCTCAGGGGTAAAATTCTCTTAGTGACTTTTGAGAACTGTACGGTGACCCATAACGGCAAAGTGCTGTTCGCTCCGGAATGGGGGCTTTACCATATGGCCGTGGGGCAGCATGTAGTCTCCGCTTTTAACGGCCCAGCTGATTTGGGCAGTTTTGACCTCATCACCCATGAGATCACCGAAACCACCATCAAACCCAAGAAAAATCCAGAACGCCAACAGTTGGAACTCTACTACAAGCAAATCCGGGAGTTCAGGGAAGGAAAGAACACGACCATTTCCCGCAACAAGGTATTCCAGGAACTCAAGGAAAACCATCCCCATGATTGGTTGTTGCCCGTTGAGCTGTACGAATTGGCCAAAAAAGGGAACAATGTTGGGTTTCAGGAAGAAATCCTATCCCATTTGGAGGATATCAAACGGAACAATCCCAAAGTGGGACATTTGATTGATGACGGCATTCGCCTAATCGACCCTAGTTTTTTGAAGATCGATTAGTTTTTCGGGAGAATCAACACTTTCATCACCATAGACCAAGGTCCATCCCAGTGAGTTGGTAAGCACATAGATTCTGGACAGTTCGCTCAACAGTCGGTTTTCGGCATTTTTTCGCAAGGAGGAAGCTTCCACCTTTTTGGATAGGGACGCATTTACATTTCGCTTGATGGCGTTATAATCTTGCGCATTGAATGGATTGAAGTAATCCGCCGTGACATCGTAATACTCAAAATCCGGATTGATCTTCACCTCTGGTTGTGGAATTTCCGTAATTCGAATGGTCTTGTTGGCCTCATCCATCTCATAGGCAATCTTGGACAGGTCATAGCCAATGGTCACCTCTGCATTTACCACTACCAAAGCTTTTTTATCTGCCGTGACCAAGGAACCGAACAATTCCTTTGAATCTTTGTAGTTATAGACCTCCACGAAGTGGCCTTCGGTGACGATAAGTTTAGAGACATTTTTCAGTTCCTGTTGGATGAGCATGGAATTCTCCTGCAATACCGTTTTCCGTTCCCGTTCATCGGCACAGGATTTGTAGATCAATACAGAGGCTAGTGCAATAACAGCTCCAATGAGTATTTTCTTCATTTATTCGAATTTCATGAAAGGATACCTTTCTTGAAGATACGTAATTTTTGTACGGAGCAATGTTTTGAATTTTTTGTGTGCTTCAGAATCGGGGTTGAAAGGGCGGTGCAACAATCCTTTTTGAACACCATCCACCTCGTCCATGACTAAATAACAATCGGGTGAAATCCATGTACTCTTGAACTTTTCCCAAATGTACTCCACCGCCAATTCGTTAGGATGCACCAAATCCTTTCCATAAAAACGGTAGTCGCGCAGCTCGTCCATCATAATTTCATAGGCCGGAAAGTAGGATACATCTCTCGACCGTACTCTTGATGACAAAACGGAATGTAGTGCGGTAATTAGATGTGATTTGCTTTGCTGATTTTCCACAAAACCGTCTTTCAGATGCCGAACAGGTGAAACGGTAAAAATGAGGTTCGCCTTTGGATTCACTTGTTGGACCCAATTCACCAAACGGTACAGACTAGATTGTATTTCCTCCGTTGAAAGCAATCTTTTCTCGAACTCCTTTTGGGGTACTTTATGGCAATTGGCGACTACTTTTCGTGAAGCAATATTCTCGTACACCCAAGCTGTCCCCAAAGTGATGATCACATGGGTAGCATCTTCCAGCCCTGCTTTGGTTTCTTGTAACCTTTGGTTGATATGGTTAAGCAAATCTTCCCTTGAAAGTGCATTCAAATCGGAATGGGCATCAAAGCAATGCCAAATCCCATTTTGTTCAAACACCTCATCTTCTTGATAGGTTTTACCTGCCAGCGCACGCTCCAACAAATTCTCCAGTGCAAGCGGGTGAAATAGGATTCCGAATGGGTTTTGCAGTGACCTAAATTTGTAATAGTCCAACCTTTCACCCATATTTTCCACAAAGCAGGACCCCAAAAGCAGCATTTTGCTCGAATAATCGATAGGCTGTTCTGCTTTTTGAAGTGGAACAATGGTCTGTAGCTTCATGGAAAAAGGGTTTTATCTGCAGTCCTTGATATTTTGGAGCATGTCCCTGTATTGCTTTTCCAACTGTTCTTCCAGTTGATTTAAAATGCCCAGGGTACGTACCAAATCCTTCATGGATGTATTGCGCAAGGCTTCTGTGGCCTTGTTCAATTCGTTTTTCACCAAATCTTGGGTATTGTACAAAGATTGCAGGTCATATAGACAATCATAACCAAACTCATGGAAAATTCCTGTGGATTTTGAGATTTCCCACGCAATACTGCTCAAATCGGTAATCTCTAGATTGATGTAGGAATCGATTCGATAGGCATATTGGCCATCCCCCACAGCGGTGGAGTCAACTTCCCGAATATACTCGGGGTATTTTTTTTGAAGCCTCCCCATAGTTTCCGGTGAGGCAATAAAGTTTCCATCCTCACCTTCAAGAGCATCAAAATCAGAGAAGAAAGAAGGTATTTTTTGGTTCACCACATGGTCTTTTACCAATTGATCCAAATTGGCCTTAATTTCCCCTTCAATCTTTTCCAAGGCCACCACCTTGTCCTTTTCCATGCTCTTGGAAGTATTCCAATTGTTGAACCAAATGGCCAGATTGATACCCACGAACAATAGGAAAATCTCTCCGAAGATGTATTTCCAATTGATACTTTTTATATTGAAGAAGCCCATGCTTACGTTGTTGTCCTGATCATCTCTTCGGCATTTGCCAAAGCGACCGGAATGCCCTCGGGATTTTTGCCCCCGGCAGTAGCGAAGAACGGCTGCCCGCCCCCACCTCCTTGGATGTGTTTGCCCAGTTCTCGTACAATACTCCCGGCATTCAGTCCCTTGTTGGACGCCAAATCCTTTGAAATGTAACACGAAAGCAATGCTTTTCCGTCATTTTCAGCAGCAAGCAATAGGAATACATCCGAAACTTGCCCTCCAATCTCAAAGGACAAATCTTTGATACCAGCCGCATCCAAGTCCACCTTTTTGGCCAAAAACTGAACGCCATTGATGTCCTTCAATTCGGAAATCAATTCATTTTTGAGTCCTTTGGCCTTGTCTTTCAGCAGCAGCTCTACTTGTTTTTTGAGGGCATTATTTTCTTCCTGTAACCCGGCAACGGCCTTTACAGGGTCCTGGGCATTGCCCAACAGATCTTTGATTTCATACAGCATGCGATTATTCTTGAAGTAAAAATCCTTGGCCGCATCTGAGGTGATGGCCTCTATCCTTCGAATTCCAGCTGCAACAGCCCCTTCGGAAACAATCTTGAAGTGCCAAATATCTCCTGTATTTTTCACGTGGGTCCCACCACAAAGCTCAATGGATTGACCAAAGCGGACCGTACGGACGGTATCCCCATACTTTTCTCCAAAAAGTGCCATAGCCCCTTGTTCCATGGCTTCCTTGATAGGAACATTCCTGTTTTCCTCAAAAGGTAACTGCCCTTCAATACGGGCATTGACAAAGTTTTCCACTTCGCGTAGTTCCTTGACTGTCAATTTTGAGAAGTGGGAAAAGTCGAAACGAAGGTATTTGGAGTGGACCGCTGATCCTTTCTGTTCCACATGATCACCCAAAACCTCGCGAAGGGCTTGGTGCAACAAATGCGTTGCGGTATGATTGCTCGCGGTACGCCAACGTTGTTTTTTATCGACCACGGCCTTAAAACTTCCCGAAACGTCTTTGGGAAGGCCATCGGCAAAATGGACAATTTCATTATTCTCTCTTTTGGTATCGACTATATAGGTGACGTCACCATTGGAAGCCTCCAGATATCCTTTGTCGCCTACCTGTCCGCCCCCTTCGGCATAGAACGGGGTAAGGTTGAACACGAGTTGATATTGATCCCCTTCTTTTTTACTGGTTACCTTTCTGTATTTCACCAACTTTACCGTTGCTTCCAAGCTATCGTAACCAATAAATTCCTGTTCGGAATCCTGCATCAGCACC
>JAUICT010000170.1 GCA_030429325.1 Bacteroidia bacterium | reverse complement strand
TCACTTTAACCCGGCGTGGGTGGTATACTATGTCCGGCGTTTCCACATTATACGATCACAAAAAAAGGTGTCGGGAAAAAACCAAAAATTGGGGACGAAATTTATATCAATTACATTATCAGCAACCTAAATGGCAAAGTCATTCAGACGAACCTAAAGGATGTAGCAATTTCCTCTGGGATATACACTGGGGGATTCAAATATGAACCCCATAAAGAGACGATAACAGAAAATCCAGCTTCCGGTTTCAGTGAAGGGGCTTCCATGTTCCCCATTGGAACAAAAGCCAGGCTTATAATCCCTTCAAAATTGGCCTATGGGGATCAGGGCAATAAAATAGTTCACCCATATGCCCCCATAATCTGTGATTTGGAAATCCTTGAAAAGAATTGAAGGTGGGATTATGTGAACGATTTCAGATAAATACCTAATCCCATTTGGCAAAACCAATCCCTAATTTGGGGTGTACCGAAAATGGTCTCATCAAAACCAGGTTACCTCAAACCAAGGTCTAATCGATCTTAATGACCAGCTCATTTTCCTCTTGGCCCGGCAAGGAGACCTTGATATCTTGCTCGGTCAACCGGATCACCCTCCAATTGTTTGGGTCGTTGACCAAAGCCCCTGTTTGAACCTGTACAATTTCGTGGCCCTCCGGGAGTTTGATCGTTTTCACAATATTCTTGTGGTGATGTCCTGCAAAAATGAGTTTCAGCGAGGCACTTTCGCCCAAAGCTTGAAAAAAATCATTGGCCAAGTTTTTCTCCGTGCTCTTAATACCAAACGGAATATGCATGAACACCACTTCCACATCATCTTTTGATGCATTCAACTGGTCCTTGAACCAATAAAGCTGGGCTTTATCAATATAGGGTACCTTTTTGGATTCATCGCCGCGATGGAACTGGTAAAAACTGTCATCAATGAAAATTAACCGATAGATCGTTTTTCCTACTTGAAGGGTCTTGCTATAGTAGGTTCCCTCACTGAAACACGGCAAGTTTTTGATCCACAAAGATCGAGCCCGCCCAACATGGTTTTGGTTGTGCAAAAGTTTATAATCCCTGTTTTCGGCCCAATCAAAAGTAAAGACATCATGGTTCCCAAGGGCAAGCAAAACAGGTGTTGGATAATCCCTGAGCAATTTGGAGAACTCCCTGGGCTGGATATCCGTGATGGAACTATCCACCGTTCTGGATTCAAAAAAGTCGACCAAATCCCCTGTTGCGACCACCAGGTCGCTTTCGGTTTGTTCAGGAATGGTTGCCAGAAAATTTCGAAAGCGGCTCTCTCCCAAATGATAATCCTTTTTTTTCCTATACTCCATCATTTCCGGAATATGGGCATACGGATTGAAAATGACATGCAGATCCGAAACATGAAGAATTGATAAGGTATCCCGTTGTGCCATCATGCTGTTATGGACAAAAAGAGTGGCCATCAAAAAAAACAAGCATAGCTTCCGCTGGGTTTTGACTATATCCATTAGTACAAAATTTAAGTTATTATATAGATTTGAAATACGGGTTTCACAATCATCAACAGTGTATCGTCAAGCATTTGGCGTCTTCATCAATTGAGCACTATCTCCTTGAAAAATGCATTTTTGGGACTGGAACTGGCAGATTTCACTTTTTGATCAAGTGCCCTTGAGACCTCGATGGGCCTGTCCGATTCCAAGATATCGGCCCCGCTTTCAATGACCTGTCGATACTTTGTTTTCCGCAACTCCTCACTTGCCTCTTTGTCATAAGTGGGCGCTGCCGAAACCATGCACATGACCCCTTTTTCGTTCAAAAGAGCGTATAGTTCCTTGGTCTCTGGTTTGTCCAAAGACCCCACATAGGCAATCATGTGGTCCCAGGGTATCTGAAGCCTTTCATAGTCCCCAAACTCTTCCTTGTTCCGGATAAAGGCCGAAAACATGAACTTTTGGCTATGATCAAGGTAAAACTTGGCCTCTTCCGCACTATGTACCGTGAGCATGACATGGCCCTCCATTTGCCATTCCTTCAGTTTTTTGACGGTCAACGACAGGGGCACATCCTTCTTGTCCAAATTCAGGACAGTTTTCCCCAAACTCCAATCCAATGCTTCTTTCAAAGTGGGAATCTGATATTCGGTAACATTGCCCTGGTCATCCTTGAGCCTTAATCTTTTCAGCTCTGCCAAAGTGTGGTCCGAAACCTTCCCAGATCCGGTGGTCGTCCGTTCCAATGTCTTATCATGCATCAGTACGATTACGCTGTCCTTGGTGAGCCTGGGGTCAACTTCGAAAAATGCATGGGTATGTTTCAACACATTTTCGAAGGCCGCTATGCTATTTTCAGGATAACCGTCCAACTTCCCACCCCTATGGGCACTCAACAAAGGAATGTCATGACCTGTATGTGCAAAAAAGTTCTGTAAACCCGAAAACCCATTAAGGTCCAATACCTTTAAGGTATCCCGGGAACTTTGCCCATCACATGAAAGCATACATAGTGCGAGTAAACCGCTGACAATGGTTTTGTTGCCAGTTCCAATGATCGTCATTTGTCTATTCTTTAATCCCGGTATAAGCTAAATTCCCCTACTATTCAACAGTTTTAACTGAAAGTTGCCCGCTTCATCCAAGGTGAAAAGGGTTATCCTAGAATTCTCTTGGACAATTTTTCTATATGCATTCAAGGGCATTCCCAGTTTATGTGCCATGTAGAGTCTATTGATTCCATTATGGGCAACCACAAGCACAGTCTCTCCATCAGGATGTTTTTGGGCAATGGACGAAAAAAAATCATCGACACGCTCGATCACTTCCCGTGCCGTTTCACCTGATCCCCCGGCCTTTGTGGTTTCGGGGTGATGTTCCCAATTCTGCCAAAGCGTTTCATTTTCGGGGATAAACTCTTCCTTGGTTTTTCCCTCCCAATTGCCAAAATCGACCTCTATCAACCTATCATCCAATATGACATTATTGACACCACTGGCAATTTGGGCAGTTTTCGCGGCACGCTGCAAGGGAGATGAATACACTTGGTTGAACTCCATTCCCTGAAACTGTCCATAGACCTGATTGGCCTGACCTAGACCCTTTTCGGTCAAGGGAATGTCCGTGCGGCCACAATATTTGTTGCCATCTGCATTCCACTGTGTCTCTCCGTGACGAAGAAGATAAATGTTAAGCATATTTTTTCTCTTTGGGGATATACCCTTTTTCCATTAATGTTTCCAAAAAATGATGGTAGCCCAGTTCATAAGGTTCGGTCAAATCTTGGCTTGGGTTCACCTGCATATCAATCTGCGTCATGGCATTGGCTGATTCGGTGATGGAATCAAAATGTGTTCTTGAGGCGGCCAAAATCGCAGCACCGACGGCCCCTGAAATGTGTTTCATTCTATAAATGGGTTTGTTCATGACATTGGCCCGAATCCGTAACCAAACATCACTATTGCTCCCCCCACCTGCTGTAAATACCGCATTGACCGGTTCACCAGAAAGATCTTCAATTATTTCATAGGCATACCTTTCAATGTAGGCCACCCCTTCCATGTTGGCCACATACCGTTCCAATTTGGACCGTCCCTCGGGTTCAAAACCTCTTGCATTTTCGGCCACAAAGGGGAAACGCTCTCCTTTTTGTCTCAAAGGATAGGCAAGAAGGTTTGAGGGGATCAGCGATGCTGCATTTTGATTCAATTCAAACAGGTTATCACTAAATTCATTGGTCACCCAATCCGCACCTGTATTGCTCGCACCTCCCGGCATCCAAAAGCCCGAAGGGTGGCGGTGGCAATAAAGCCTGCCCAAGGGATCCTTTATCTCTTCCTTGGTCACGCCCTTGATGACCATGGTAGTACCTATGGTAGTATTCCAGTTTCCGGGTTTCATGGCACCGGAAGCAATCTGGGAGGCACATCCATCCGTAATCCCTGCCGTGACTTTTATGGCCGGGGACAATCCCAGTAGTTCTGCCACTCCATGGTCCAACTGACCGACAACCTCCCCAGAGGCCACAACTTCCGGAAACCAGCTAGGCTTCAAGCCAAGTTTATCGAACAGGAAAGATGGCCATTCATAATTGAGCACATCGTAGCCTGATTTAAATGCATTGGTATAGTCCGTCACCTCCCATGTGCCGCTCAATTTTCCTGTAATGAAATCGGCCGCATGGGCCCATTTACTTATTTTTTTGGTCTTATCCGGATATTCTTCGGTGAACCAAAGAATTTTGGCCAACCCACTGGAAGTGCCAAAAGAGGTATATCTCTCATCATCGTGTTCCTTAGCAGCAGAAATACAGATCTTTGCCGCATCCTTGGCCCTTTGGTCACTGTACATCAAAGCATTGTGCAGGGGTTCATTGGAGCTGTCCAAGGGTATCACCGTCCCAGAGGTAGAGGTTACCGATATGGCAACTATCTTGTCCACATCCAATTCGCCTTTGACGTCTTTGACCAATTTTTGAAGCGAACCCAAACAGGCTTCCCACCAATGCAATGGGGATTGTTCCTCTCTTGAATTTTTGTTCAACGGAAAATCGACTTCGTTCTTTGCCAGTAAATTTCCCGTTACATCGATCAATGCCACTCTGGCTCCTTGTGTACCAATATCGATTCCTAAAAAATATGGTTCCATTAAATTCATTTAAAATATGTGTTTCAATCCGGCCCTTACCTGCTGCCAACTGACAAATTGTTCCTTCATTCCCTCATCCAAAACTGGCTGTATCTCTCCAATATCATCTGTTTGGAATTCTCCATCTTGCAATGCTTGGTTGCAAATAAATGACCCTCCTACTACGGAAGATTGCCTGAACCCTTTTCTGAACTTTACTGTTTTGTTGATGAGATTGGCAATGAACTGTCTGAGCGTTGGGCTTTGGATTCCTCCTCCACAGGCCCATACATAATCAGGTTCGTTCCCTGAAACCGAACATAGTGTTTTGTAGTTTTCATTGACGCAACAGGCAATATCCCAAAGTGTCGCCCATACAAAGTTGGCCCTCGTAAGGTCATGGGGCACGGGGACATTAAAGATGAACCCGCCATTGACCAAGGGGGTTTCTTCCTCCGCTATCAAGGATCCCAATGATGCAATACATAGAGAGGGTGAGATTTTTCGCAGTTCTTCCTCGATCAAATCATAGCTTTCGTTCGGGTAGAATATCTCCTTTAATCGTTGATAATTCAATCCTGTGACCCCGGCATTTGCCTCTAGGATAAAACTGTTGGATTCCGTATGCCTATTGGTCCAAGTCCTCTGTTTTTCATCTATGATATATTGGTCCACCACCTTTACAATGGGTGTTGTGGTTCCCGCAACAATAACAACATCGTCTGTAGCCGGCATGGTACTCATGACCGCCAATTGCGTATCGGCTCCACCAACCACAATGACTGCGTCCTGTGGAATGTCGAGCGTGTTGGTATATTCGGGCAACACTTTTCCCAATATAGTGCCCGATTGATGGATCTTTGGGAGTAGGTCCATGTCCAAATCAAACAGGGAACATAACTT
>JAUICT010000169.1 GCA_030429325.1 Bacteroidia bacterium | reverse complement strand
CTAAAAAAACAATCCAGCATTGTTTTGCCCATGACCGGATTTACCGTTAAAAACCTATCCAAAGAAGACAAAAAGAAATTTGGGGTATCCAAGGGTGTCAAGATTATAGATGTTCCCCAAGCCTATGGAAGATATGGGCTTCAAAATAAAGTTATTACAGAAGTTGATGGCAATGAAGTTGACAATATTGAAGATGCCAAACGTCATTTCGGGGAAATCTCAAGGTATGGCCGTACCAGCTTTACCATGATCAATGAAAAAGGAGAAAAGGAACATATGATCCTCCAATAAAAATATTGAAATGCGTACGAAGAAAGCACCTCTACCAAGGTGCTTTTTTTATATCGAAATTCTTTTACGAAAACGTTTGAAATATCTAATTTTGCCAAAACTAACTCAGCAAACGCATTAACAATCTATGAGCGACATCAAGTCCTACGAAAAGGAGCTTGCCTTTCAGGCAGACCGAAGAAAAGCGACCACGGAATTCATAAAGATCATTAGCGATCTATGGTATGATAAAGCCATTGAGGTGGTTCTCTTTAAAAATCAAGTCATCGATAAAAATGTCAGTGACATCATCAACTTGCATGAATATGCTGGGGAGTTTGTCCAGAAACCGATTTCCATTTTTGATTCGGTCGAAATTTTGAGGGCCATAAACGATATCAATTTACCCCCGGCAAAATTGGACATTGGCAAGCTTACCTATGAATATCATTCAGATGAAAACAACCATCTCAATGTAAAATCTTTTGTGCTGGATAAGCTCAAGGATGCTCAATTCTCCAAGGAAATAAAACCTAAAGATGTAGTTCTCTATGGTTTTGGAAGAATTGGAAGACTAGTGGCCAGGGAACTTATGGCAAAAACCGGAAGAGGCAGTCAATTAAGGCTCAGGGCCATTGTAGTTCGCGGTGAACTAAATGCGGAAGTTCTCGAGAAAAGGGCGGCATTGCTCCGAACCGACTCTGTTCACGGTCAGTTTATGGGCACCGTGGATATAGATCCAAAAAACAATGCCCTCATCATTAATGGCACTACCGTAAAGTTCATCAGTGCCGAAAAGCCCGAGGACATCGACTATACCAAATACGGTATAATAAGCGCTTTGGTCATTGATAACACTGGGGCGTTCAGGGATAAGGAAGCATTGTCCAGACATTTGGAATCCAAAGGTGCAAGCAGGGTATTGCTAACCGCTCCCGGAAAAGAAGTCCCAAACATCGTACATGGGGTAAACCACAAAGAATTTGATCCAGACAAGACCAAAATTTACTCTGCGGCCTCTTGTACCACTAATGCCATCACACCAATATTAAAGGTGATAGAGGATTCCCTAGGGATTAAAAAAGGACATCTGGAGACCATACATGCGTACACCAATGACCAAAATTTGGTGGACAACATGCACAAAAAGTACCGTAGGGGTCGTGCTGCCGCCTTGAACATGGTCATCACAGAGACTGGTGCAGGGGCAGCAGTAGCCAAGGCCCTGCCATCCTT
Organism: Bacteroidia bacterium; assembly: GCA_030429325.1. Classification (GTDB taxonomy): domain Bacteria; phylum Bacteroidota; class Bacteroidia; order Flavobacteriales; family Flavobacteriaceae; genus Flagellimonas. Next base: position 4,014 of record JAUICT010000169.1, on the reverse strand, counting down.
AAAGGGGAAGCTGACTTCCAATGCCATTCGTGTACCAGTTCCCAATGGTTCTCTTGTGGTTTTGCATCTGGAAGTGAAAAACAAGACTTCCGTAGAAGGTGTAAACACCATATTAAAGAAGTACGCCTTGGAAGGGGATTTGGTGGAACAAATAAAATACTCCCTCAGCAATGAATTGGTGTCTTCCGATATTGTGGGAACTTCAGCTCCCTCCATATACGATAGCAAGGCCACTTTGGTATCCGGCGATGGTAAAAGCTTGGTGCTTTATATATGGTATGACAACGAATATGGTTATTCACATCAGGTTATCCGATTGGCAAAATACATAGCCAAGGTTAGACGTTATACGTATTATTAGGGGTCTGGATTGGAAGTGCCTCAACTGGAGTGATAAGGTTTTTCTTTTGATTTTTGGTTTATTGGTGTAATTTCGCCCTACCCTTAATCTAAATTTAATACGAGAATACTATTGACCATGAAGCATTTAACAGTTGTATTGACCCTAGCCCTACTGACTTCCCTTTCTACAATTTTTGCCCAAGAAGAGGATTCTTCCCCAGAAGAAAACAATACCTTGATCGGACAATTTGAAGAACTGGAACGGAAATCAGGTAATTACAGAGCCAATGGCATCAGGTATGAGGTCATTAAACTATCCGATCTGTATGAGGTCAAAAACAATATTTTCGATTCCATAAACACCGCAAGCAAGACCATAAAAGATCTTTCTGCCACCATTACCGGTAACGAGGCCCAAATAGAAGACCTTAATTCTAAATTACAGGATACCACCAATAAACTAAATACCGTTACTGAAGAAAAGGACAGCATTTCCTTTTTTGGTGCGTTGATCAGCAAAGGGACCTACAATTTTATTTTATGGTCCATCATTTTTGCTCTTTTACTGTTCTTGCTCTTTTTCATATACCGATTCAGAAACAGTAATTTCTTGACGCATCAGGCCAAATCTGCACTAGCCGATTTAGAAAAAGAGTATGAAGAGCACAGAAGGCGGGCCTTGGAACGTGAGCAAAAAATAAGCCGTCAATTACAAGACGAATTGAACAAACAGAAAAAATAACAATAAGGCTTCCTCAACGGAAGCCTTTTTAACAAACTTCATGACCCTAAAAAAGGCTACATCCGCAGACCTAAGACTCATAGTTCCACTTTTTGATGCCTATAGGGTATTCTATGGACAGCCATCAGACCTAAATGCAGCCAAAACTTTTCTTGAGGAACGTTTTTCAAATGGGGACAATGTCGTTTTCTTGGCGATGGATAATGAAACCCCCATTGGTTTTACACAATTGTACAAAACCTTTTCTTCCGTTTCCATGCGTCCTTTTTACATCCTTAACGACCTGTATGTCACCCCAGAATATCGGAAACAAGGAGTTGGTGAAGTACTGTTGCAACAAGCAAAGCAGCATTGTCAGCAAATGGAGTACAAAGGACTTGCATTGGAGACCGCCGTGGACAACCCGGCCCAAAAATTGTATGAACGCCTGGACTGGAAAAAAGAAACCGCATTCTTTCGTTATTTTTGGGCAAGCCCCAAGTAGATCAACCGTTATTATTGACCCTATTGCCGTAACCCATGAGGATAGATATCATCACTGTTTTACCGGAACTCCTAAAAAGCCCATTTGAGGCTTCCATATTAAAAAGGGCCATTGAAAAAAATCTTGTAGAGGTGCATTTGCACAATCTAAGGGAATACACCACAGGTAAATATAGACAGGTTGATGATTACCAGTTTGGTGGTGGTGCTGGTATGGTTCTTATGGTAGAACCGATTGACAAGTGTATTTCCAAACTAAAGAGCGAACGGGATTATGACGAAATAATTTACATGACTCCTGATGGAAATACTTTGAACCAAGGCATGGCAAACGAGATTTCATTAAAGAAGAACCTGATAATTCTGTGCGGACACTATAAAGGCGTGGATCAGCGAGTACGCGATATGTTTGTTACGCGAGAAATCTCCGTGGGTGATTATGTTCTCTCGGGCGGGGAGTTGGCCGCTGCCATTGTGTGCGATGCTGTCATCCGACTGCTTCCCGGAGTTCTCAACGACGAGACCTCCGCACTAACCGATACTTTTCAAGACAACTTATTGGCCCCTCCAGTCTATACAAGGCCCGCCGAGTATAAAGGGCAAAAGGTTCCCGAAATCTTATTGAGTGGTGACTTTCCAAAAATTGAGAAATGGCGGGAAGAACAAGCCTTGGAACGCACCAACCAACGAAGACCTGATCTACTAAAATAATTTACATGGAAAACAACGATTCCCTTTATTTTGCCGTTGGTGGACTATTCTACGGCTTAATGCAACTGATTGTTCTGATTGCCTGTATCATCTTGGTGCTAAAGCAAAGAAACACCGCCACTATTTTAATGCTCATTGGGCAAATCTTATCCATAGTGTTTTCATTGGGCAGATACCTTTGGAACTTCCTTGCTGCACAAAATGGGGTTGATTCTGTATTGCAAGCCCAAAAAATAATGTCCATGATAGGGCCGCTCCCCTACGGCCTTTTTGCCATTGGACTGATTCTGTTCGCCATGAATCAAGTAAAAAAGAAAAGATTGGGTCAAGAAAATGTTTAAAGTGCAAAAAACCACTTGCCAATTCTAAATATTGCATTACTTTTGCAATCTCAAATTCAACCTCTGACGAAATCCGTGAAAGTTGATCTTGAAAAACACTTAAAAAAAATATCATGGAATCCTTAGTGAAATTTGTTGAAGACGAATTTGTTCCAAAAAAAGATTTCCCAAAATTTTCTTCTGGAGATACCATCACGGTATACTACGAAATCAAGGAAGGTGAAAAAACCCGTATCCAGTTCTTCAAAGGAGTTGTAATCCAGAGAAGAGGAAGTGGTGCCACTGAAACCTTCACCATCAGAAAGATGTCTGGTACTGTGGGAGTAGAAAGAATTTTCCCTATCAATATGCCTGCCTTGCAACGTATTGAAGTGAACAAGAAAGGTAAAGTTCGTAGATCTAGAATCTTCTACTTTAGAGGTCTTACCGGGAAAAAAGCCCGTATCAAAGAGATTAGGGGATAACAAAACCCCAACGCAAATAAAAAGCACCTTAAAAAGGTGCTTTTTTTATGAACAATTGTTAATAACAGTGGTTCATATATTGTTGATTTTTAATTGGTTATAAAATTTGGATATCCCCCACTTAATCCTATCTTAGCAGAAGAAATAATGAAAATGATACCATCAGTTTCGTATTTCTATTTTAAAGTTGACGTTCTTTAAAAGCTGTGGTTTCCCTTTTAATTAGTAACACTACTGATCACAAAAGGAATTTCAAGACAAGGTAAGGCTCAGGCTGCTTGAGGAGAAATGATGAATTTTATGTGCGGATGGAAGAGCAATTTTCCATTTTGATAGAATTTAGGAAACTATCGGTACACTTTGCTGAAAGTTGTTTGGTTGAAAAATTAAGGACAGGAAGCAAAGCAAACGTTAAAAGGAAAACAGGAGCAAGTCTTAGGATTTGCGGTTTTGTAGCAACACAAAACAATGCTGTAAGTACTTTTCAGAAAGCCATATCAATGTTCATACATAGATATGGCTTTTGTTTTTTCACATTCCCCTCCATTTTTGTGCCCTTTTTACCCTGTTCGGTATATTCATCACCATTCATATATCGTATATTTGCACCGCTCAAACAAATACATTTAAATGGCCAAAATTTATTATACCAAGACAGACGAGGCTCCAGCCTTAGCAACCCTTTCTTTCTTACCCATTGTAAAAGCCTTTACCCAAACCGCAGACGTCACTATTGAAACCAAAGATATTTCTCTGGCAGGTAGGATAGCCGCTGCTTTTCCAGAATTCCTGAATAAGGACCAACAAGTTTCGGATGATTTGTCCATTTTGGGGGATTTGGCCAAAACACCCGAGGCCAATATCATTAAATTACCCAATATCAGTGCTTCCATTCCTCAGCTTAAGGAAGCCATTGAAGAACTACAGGAAA
>JAUICT010000168.1 GCA_030429325.1 Bacteroidia bacterium | reverse complement strand
CCATACATGTTGGGAATGTGGTCTATGGAAATCCCGGTTTTTTTCAATCCATCTACATACGAACTATGGGCCACGCGGCTTAAATAGTCCACATTTTTGCGCATCACATATCGCCATACCGCTTGGTCAATGGCGGTATAGTCCCCATAATTTTGCGGTTTTATGAACTGCTTGAGGTGCTTGGGCAATTTGTCCAGTATAGGATTGGATTCGTAACTCATAGGTGCAATTTTATGCTGCCTAAAGATACGAAATCGTTATCGCAAACCAGAAAATTTGGAGGAAGGGTCATAAAAAACCGCCCTTTGGGCGGCTTATATTTTTAGTTGACGGCAACTGCCGTAGCGGGAGGGTATTCCTGTAGGATCTGCGATACAAATTCCTTGATACGCGCTTCCTTTTTTTCAATATCCTTGGTATTGTTCAGAGTGCCTACACCGCGACCTTGCCATACCAATTCCTTTTTGTTGGCGTCAATGACATCAATATAAAGGGAGCCTTCGGTTCTGGTGCTCACATTGTTGCCTCCCCAGCCCCAACCCCAGCCTGGACCCCAGACCCAAGGGTTGTAGAACCCGCCATAACCCCAACCAAAGTTATTGTTGTAGACGTCCACACGTTCCCGTTCTTTGGTAAAAATACTGATCAAAACATCAGGATTGTCTGATTTGACAAAACCACGGGAACCCAATTCGGCCTCAATGGCCCGTAAAATACGTTTCTTGTCCAAGTCGGAAATCTGGGCCTTGTCAATCCCAGTTTTGTAAAAAGCGTAGCTTCTGTACGTGTTAAAGTCCGCTTGCTTGTCGTAGTCGGAAACCACCCTAACGGAACTGCAGGAGGCCAACAGAACCACCGAAAGTGCAGTCAAAATGTATAGTTTAAAATTTTTCATAGTACTTTTTTTGAAGTGTTGAGATTAAGATAAAAACCACAAAGATTATGCCGAAAACCAGTTTCAGCGCCTTGTGTTCGTTTTCGTACTGTAGCCATACGGACAATGACGGCAACCACTTTCGCAACAATACCCTCTTTTTAGGTGGTATTGGGCTGTAAACACCTTATATCCCTCCTCCGAAAAGTAAAAATCACCCTCTTCCAAGGGAATACGCTCTTTCATACACTACGGCACCGATTCGTTACTTAAAAGTAAGGCTTTCATGGCAAAACCGCTAGGATTTTAAGATTTCCGAAACAGGTTATTCACCGAAAATGTTAATGGTATTGTCGATAAGGTCCATTTTTCTTCTTTGTAAGCTGTTATATTTGTGAGGAACCCTTGAACGTTTTCAAGTGATATTGATCTTTAAACATTTCTTCTATAAAAACTATGTCGGGCTATCGCTCTGGCCTTTCATCATCCTGAAGGAAGGAGCCCTGCGAACCGATGATGTGCTCATCAACCACGAGCGCATCCATCTCCGACAGCAGCGGGAATTGTTGCTTGTACCTTTTTATATCCTCTATTTTTCAGAATGGATTTTGCGTACCGTACTATACTTGGATAGCTACCGTGCCTACCAAAATATCAGTTTTGAGCGCGAGGCCTATGCCAATGAAAGGGATATGGAGTATCTTTCCAAGCGGAAACGGTTTGGTTTTATGCAGTACCTGACGCGATAAGCATTCACTTTGAACATTCCCAATCAGCATATTGATGTGCCCTTGCTTCGAGAAAAGGGCGTGACGCTCCATATCAAAAGGGAAGATACCATCCATCCGCAGATTTCCGGGAACAAATACCGAAAGCTGAAATACAATCTGCTCGAAGCCCAAAAATTGGGACACGATACCTTACTCACCTTTGGTGGGGCCTTTTCCAATCATGTTGCCGCAGTGGCCTGTGCAGGGCATGAACAGGGATTTAAGACTGTTGGTGTGATTAGGGGCGAGGAGTTGCAGGATAAGTGGCAGGACAATCCCACTCTGAACTTGGCCCATGCCCACGGCATGCGGTTCCATTTTGTGTCCCGAAGCGATTATCGGCAAAAAGATGAAGAAGGTTTTCTTCGGACCTTGAAAGGGGAATGTGGAGATTTCTACCTACTGCCCGAAGGCGGAACCAATACCCTTGCCGTAAAAGGCTGCGAGGAAATTGTAACGGAGGTCGATTCATACTTCGACTATATCTGCAGTAGTGTGGGAACGGGAGGGACCTTGGCCGGACTCATCAACTCGGCAAAATCCCACCAGACCGTTTTGGGCTTTCCCGCATTGAAGGGTAATTTTTTGAAACAGGATATTCATACATTTGTAAGGAACGATCGGTGGAAATTGATGACCGATTTTCATTTTGGTGGATATGCCAAAGTGAGTGAAGAATTGATTCATTTCATCCTTTAAAGAGGAAACCGGGGTTCCGTTGGATCCCATCTACACAGGTAAACTCCTTTTTGGTATTTTTGAACTGGCAAAACAGGATTTTTTCCCAAAGGGAACCCAAATTTTGGCCATTCATACGGGGGGTCTGCAAGGGATAGCGGGAATGAACACTGTGCTGAAAAAGAAAAATTTACCCTTATTGGATATATGATCAGGCGAATTGGATATGTACTTGTTGTGGCACTTCTGTTAACTTCTTGTGGTGCGAAAAAGCGGACCTCGACCCATAAAAAGGGCGCTCCCATTGTCAGGAATACCGAGAACAAGGCAGAAAAGCCTGTCGCTGTGGAAGAAAACGCGGAAGGCTCCGATTTGTATCCCATGCCTGCGGACCCTGGAAGGTTTAAACATTTCCCCATCACCAACACTGAGGAATATATTGAAACCTTTGCCGAAATTGCCCAGTACGAAATGCGTGCCTTTGGCATTCCGGCCAGTATCACCTTGGCCCAAGGTATTTTGGAGAGTGGCTCGGGAAGAGGGGAACTGACTAAAAAGACCAACAACCACTTTGGTATCAAATGCCATACCGGATGGCAGGGGGAATACGATTTTCATGATGATGATGCCAAAGGGGAGTGTTTTAGAAAATACAACCACCCCATGTTTTCGTTTCGGGATCACAGTATCTTCCTTTCGTCCCGTTCCCGATATGCTTTTTTGTTCAATTACCGGAAGGACGACTATAAAAAATGGGCGCACGGACTTCGCGAAGCGGGCTACGCTACCGACCGCAAATATCCGCAAAAATTAATTGCCCTGATAGAACGGTACAACCTACACCAATACGATAAAGATGTAATTCGCGGTGGTCTGGATGTGGTTCGGGAACCCAAGGATTATGAAGTATTGACGCATGTTGTGGAAAAGGGGGATACACTGTACGCAATTTCCAGAAAATATGCCATCTCCGTGGATGAGATAAGAAGGCTCAACAATCTCAATGGGAATATCATATCCATCGGACAGGTATTGAACATCCGAAAAGAAAAATCAAAATAAAATTCTCTTTTGTTATATCGAGTTGTCATCCCGAGAACAGTCGAGGGATGCTTATTGATTGTCGTTCTCGACTGCGCTCGAACTGACATTTTCAATTTCCATGAAAGTATGAGGTTACTTACCTTTGCCGCAACTGTCATTCCGCACATGATGCGGAATCCATAATTGAATTGGATTCCTGTTTTCACAGGAATGACACATTGAGAATGGGATTAAAAAGATTCCCGCATTCACGGGAATGACATGGATATTTGAATTTATGATCTACCAACGAAGCAGTGCCTTGTTTGCCGAGGCGAAAAAATACATCCCCGGAGGGGTCAATTCACCCGTACGGGCGTTTAAAGCGGTGGGCGGCGACCCTATTTTTGTAAAGGAAGCCAAAGGCGCCTACCTCTATGATGTGGACGGCAACCAGCTTATCGATTACATTGCCTCTTGGGGCCCGCTGATTTTGGGCCACGCCTTTGAACCCGTGATCAATGCAGTGGTGGAAAAGGCCAAAAAGGGCACTTCCTTCGGGATGCCCACCGAAATTGAGACCGAACTGGCCCAACTGGCCGTTTCCATGGTGCCCAACATTGATAAAATTCGCTTTGTGAACAGTGGCACCGAAGCCTGTATGAGTGCCGTTCGCCTCGCGCGCGGGTACACGGGCAAGGACAAGATCATCAAGTTTGCGGGCTGCTACCATGGCCATTCCGACTCGTTTTTGATCCAGGCGGGGAGTGGTGCCGTTACGTTCGGGAGCCCCAACAGTCCCGGGGTCACCCAAGGTACGGCCAAGGACACCCTTTTGGCCACTTATAACGATTTGGACAGTGTAAAGGCGTTGACAGAGGCCAATAAAGGCGAGATAGCCGCCATTATTTTGGAACCTGTGGCCGGGAACATGGGCTGTATCATCCCCACCGATGAATTTATTCATGGGTTGCGAAAACTCTGCACCGAGGAAGGTATTTTATTGTTGTTCGATGAGGTGATGACCGGTTTCCGTTTGGGAAAAGGCGGTGCGCAGGAAGCCTTGGGCGTGGATGCCGATATGGTAATGTTCGGAAAGGTGATTGGGGGCGGACTGCCCGTTGGGGCCTTTGCCGCACGAGCCGAGATTATGGCACATTTGGCCCCCGAAGGGCCGGTGTACCAGGCAGGGACCCTCAGTGGGAATCCCTTGGCCATGAGTGCCGGACTGGCCATGCTCACCGAACTCAACAATCGCCCTGAGGTGTTTACCAGCTTGGCGGAAAAAACCGAACACCTGCACAAAGGCATTGCCGAGGTGCTTACCGAAAAAGGGGTGGTGCACCAGATCAACCGCTATGGAAGCATGATCTCAGTACACTTTACAGACGAACCGGTGGTGGATTTTGCCTCCTCGGCCAAAGGGAACAACGATACCTTTAAGAAATACTTCCACGGCATGTTGGAGAACGGGGTATACTTACCGCCTTCTGCTTTTGAAAGCTACTTTTTGAACGATGCCCTCAGCTACGACGATCTGGACAGGACCATTGAGGCGGTGAGAAAAGTATTTTAAAACCGTAGCGCCAATCCGAAACCATTTTGGTTATTGACCATATGAAACTCAGGCTCAAAACGATAACTGGATTTTGGCGCGACACTCAGGTTATAGGTGTCCACACCTTTGTTCACATTATTGAACGCCCGGAACGATAAGTGAAACCCAACAATGAGCAACCCGCCGGATGCATAGGCCAATTCCCAGTTGGGATCACGATCATTCATTTCTTGTGCCAGGACAACTCCTAACAAAGCACCGCTGGTAAAGGCCAAAACATTGGCGATCGTGTTCTGTGATTTGGCCCGTTTAATCAAAAAGTTGGCATTCTCAACCGATTTGGTTTCATTGGCCAACTCTTTCCAAGTAAGGCGTTCTCCATCTTTGTAGAACCGATAGCCCAGAAAGTTTAGTTTCATCTCTATTTCTTCCTCGGAAGTTGGGTTTTGGGTCTGTTGGGCTTGGGCCGAAAAGCTGGTAAGGGACACTAGCCCGATCAATAACAAAGTTTTTTTCATGAGGTTGCTGGATTTTTAGGGTTTCGAAAGCTCCAACAGTTCCCGGACATCCATGTTCAAGACCTTGGCCATCTCATATAAAATAGGAATGCTGGGCTGTGTTTTGTTGTT
>JAUICT010000167.1 GCA_030429325.1 Bacteroidia bacterium | reverse complement strand
TTATCGGCACCAAAAACCATCACCACTATAAATAGGATGAAAAAAATCTCGCCTCCGCTAATGAATAGAAAATACATGCAACAAATATAATCAGAAGTTGTTGGGAAAATAAAAAAAGCCTCGTGAAATCACGAGGCTCTTTTCAAGAGTTTTGTATTATTTTCCTTTGATGTTCTCTTTGAACTTATCAAAATCGGATTTTTCGTCCTTCATGGGCCACGCATTATTGGTGGTATCAATATCCGCAGTTTCCAATTTGGGATCTACAACAATGCCCACCAATTCTTTTTGTGAAGAGATGACCCTTTTCACTTCGGCATCATTCTTTCTCCAAATCTCTGGTGGATAGGTAACGTTTTCCTTGGTACCATCGGCATAGGTATACTCCACAATCAATGGCATGGGAATTCCTCCCGGCTTATCAAAGGTAACCTCATAAAAGTACTTTGGCTCCTTGACCTTGGCCCTATCAGCCTCGGTCATGTTGTCCATCATAAATTCCTTAAGGTTCTGTGATGTTTCAGATGGAGCTTTACCTTTCAGTTCTGGCATAAAATCTTCACTGTCCTCTTCGGCCAAGTAGACCAATGGTGGCAAATCTGCCTCTGTAAGGTTTCTGTCTGCCATATACTTTTTCATTTGGGCCGTTGGCTCACTGCTCACATAGTATTTTTTAACTCCCTTGACACCAATATCAACGTAATCGGTAGTGTAGAACCAGCTTCTCCAGAACCAATCCAAATCCACTGCGGAAGCATCTTCCATGGTACGGAAGAAATCCTCCGGCGTTGGGTGCTTGAACATCCAGCGTTGTGCATAGGTCTTGAACGCATGATCAAAAAGCTCCCTACCCATTACGGTCTCCCTTAAAATGTTCAGCGCCGTGGCCGGTTTGCCATAGGCATTGGCTCCCAATTGGTATACGTTCTCTGGGTTGGACATGATAGGAGCAATAAAGCTTTGATCTCCACTCATGTAAGGTACAATATCTGCAGGAGCACCTCTTCGCGATGGGTAATTCTCATTTGGGGCTATAACGCTTGGATAGTTTTTTCCAAATTCCTGCTCGGTCAAATATTGCATAAAGGTATCCAGACCTTCGTCCATCCATCCCCATTGACGTTCATCGGAATTTACGATCATAGGAAAGAAGTTGTGGCCTACCTCATGGATAATCACACTGATCATCCCGAATTTGGTCCTATCAGAATAGGTGCCGTCTTCGTTGGGACGGCCATAGTTCCAACAAATCATGGGGTATTCCATACCTTGGTTCTTGGCATGGACTGAAATAGCTTTATGGTATGGATAATCAAACGTATGCTTTGAATAGGTATGTAGGGTCTGTACAACGGCCTTGGTAGACATATCTTCCCAAAGAGGGTTTCCTTCCTTGGGATACATGGAAACTGCCATAACATCTTTTCCTCCTATTTTTACGGCCTGCATGTCCCAAATAAACTTTCGGGAAGTGGCAAAGGCATAATCCCTCACATTGGTAGCCTTGAATTTCCATGTCTTTTTATCGGTAGAGAACCCTTTCTCAGCAGCTTCTGCTTCTTCTTGGGTTACAATAATGACAGGTTTGTCATACGATTTTTTGGCTTCTTTATAGCGCTTCATCATTTCTTTGGAAAACACCTCTTCGCGGTTTTGCAATTCACCAGTTGCATCCAAGACGTGATCGGCCGGAACGGTAATGCTTACATCATAATTCCCGAAGGGCAGTGCAAATTCCCCACTTCCCCAGAACTGATGGTTTTGCCATCCTTCCACATCGCTATAAACGGCCATTCTTGGAAAGAATTGGGCAATCACATAAGCACGGTTACCGTCTTTTGCAAAATACTCAAATCCAGAACGGGCTCTGTTCACCGTATGGTCTGGAACGTTGTACCACCATTTTATGGAGAAAGAAATCTTCTCGCCACTTTTCAATGGTTGCGGAATGTTCAACCGCATCATGGTTTGGTTAATGGTGTAAGACAATGGTTTTCCGCTGGCATCCTTTACATGCTCAATGTTGAAACCACCATCAAATGGCTCATTGATATAGGTCTGGGCAAAATTATCTGCCGTGTAGGCAATGTTAACGCCATTTCCATCCCGAAGCGGAGATTTTGAATCTTTGGCCCTTACATTCTGGTCCAACTGTACCCAAAGAAACTCCAAATCTTCTGGGGAGTTGTTGTGATAGGTAATGGTCTCATCACCATAAATACGTGCGTTTTTGTCATCCAGTTCCACACGGATCACATAATCTGCCTGTTGTTGGTAATAATCGGGTCCCGGTGCCCCTGACGCCGTTCTGTAGGTATTGGGAGTGGCAAACTCCTCGTACAACTGTTTAAATTTGCTCTGGTTATAATGACCGGGCTGTCGCTCTTGCTTCACTTCCCCTTCTTCTTGGGCCGATAAGGTAACAGCACCAAAAAGAAACAAGAATGAAGCCGCATAATACTTGACTCTGTTCATTTTCAATTTGATTTTAAAACGGTGAAAAATAGGATATTTTAACCAACTCTTAACAATACGTTATAAGTTTAACATTCCTTTATTATTTTCCTTGATAAGCACAAAACTCCTTTTTTGTCCTTTCCATTTTAGGTGGACCACATTCTGCTGTTCTTCAAACAGGTCGGTAAGAATCTCGTTTTGTACGGAAAGTGTTTTTAGTCCTTCGAAATTGGCATTGATAATCTCCAAATAGCAGATGACCACATCATTGTCATAGCTTTTTCCCAAAAATTTGTACGCAACAGGCTCACCGTTGAGCTCCACCACAAATTTGGTCCTGAAGTATTTTTCTATATACTCATTGGCAACTTTTGCTTCATTGGGTGTTGCCAATTTGGCCTTGATACCGTAGCGTTCGTTTAGCAACCTGTCCAAATCATCTATGAAGATGCGACTGGTAATCTGAAGGGCATCATCCTTTTCAGAGTACATCACATTGGTTACACTGATGTAAAATTTGTGCACCGTGGTAAAAGACAAAAAAAGTACCATTACCAAAGGCAACATCATTCTTTTTGCTATGCTGGTATTCATCATGTGTGGTATTAGACTCAAGATTTAGGCGTGTGTTACAGTATGTTCAATTTTTATGCCACAGGGAGCAAAGATATCAATCCAAATTATTGTTCTTTCTATATATACGGCTCTTTTGAATCATAAAGTCCCAGATTTTGAGCTTATCCTGTGAATCTACAGTCTGTTGGAAGACCTCATCCACTTCACAGAAATACATAAAATCATCTATTTTCTCCTGAGGTATTTTTAAGGTGGCCACAAAAAGCGAATCCACATAAAAATCTTGGACTCTTTGGGTCTTTGCATAGGTCGCATCCACCTTCACCCGGTTCTTCAGCATTTTGGTACGCCCTGTAATGGCGTTTATGATAGGGTCCAACGGCGGACTTAGAATCATCCCTATATTAAATTTTCCTGCTGTTGCCTGTTGTAACATTCGCTCACTCTGGGTGGGTATCTTACGTTTTGCATTGGGCAACCCCAAGGCTTCGGCACTCACGTCCTTTTCCAAAGTGAGTTTTCCCAAATCTTGGTTAAGGTCCCCAGAAAGATCGTACGGCCGCACCACCACTTCCTGCAATTCGTTCACAAATTCCTCCATGGGCACCATGACAAAACTGGTATTGTAGAGCACTTCGGTAATGGGAAGCACCCTTCTTTGATATTGTACCGCTGAAAATACCAAAGTATCGTTTTGACTGACCGTAATGGAGAAATTACCATCAATATCCGTAATTACGGCCTGTTCTGAACTGATGTTCTGTACCACCACCCCTGTTACATCACCATCTGGACTGGTAACCCTCCCCAATAACGCTTTGGAAGTTCCATCTTGGGCATAGGCCGAGAGAAAAAAAAGACATCCGAATACGAAAAGAATATTTCTCATTCCTCATTCAACGTGGCCAAATAGGCCTTGCTCTGGGTAACCAAAAAATCTATGAGTTGAAACTCATTTTCCTTTCGCAATAGGGTCTGCGAAGGAATCTTATCATCGCAGTACAACAGAAACGCATCTATTTTATCTTGCGGCAATCGCAAATCGGCCACAAAAAATTCATCATCATAAACATGTCTAAGCACCTCGCTGACTTTCAGGGGCGCCCTTTGCTGTCCTTCCGTCTGTTGGGTATTGAAAAGCGCCTTAAAAATATTGACGAAGTTGAGTCCGTCCCGCATACCCCGGACGCTTTGGGATTCTGCAATGTTTTGAACCTCGGTGCTACGGTCTATTTCGTAATGGTATTCCTTGAAATCCTCGTTTTTTACCTCTAGGAACTTCTCTTGGTTTTCGGGGGTTACGACCACCTCGTCCAATTCCCTGACTTTTTCGTTCACTTCAACCACCAATCGGTTGTTCCGTAAAATCTCATCGGTGATGACAACCACTTCCAACTGATAATTTATCGCTGTAAAGACCACTTGATCCCCAGCCTTTACAGAAATGGCAAACTCACCATCTTCATTGGTGATGGTAGCCATTCCTGTGTTGGAATTGATAACGTTCTCATTGGGCACATTGCTGTTTCTGTAAAGTACCTTTCCACGCAAAATCTGGCGGTTATCCTGTGCCATGGACAGCCCAGAAAGGAGCAACGAAAACAGGATGACTAGTGCATTTCTCATAAAAAAAATTTAACTCAAGTTAAAGAAAACCTTTGAAGCCGATATAAAAAAATAAACACATTCTAAACTTTTGTTAATTCTATCACAGGTTTTGGGGCAAAAACAGTATCCGTTCACCCTTGAACTACGTATTTTGACGGGAAATGTACCAATAATCCGATCATAGGCTTAGTTTTGTGGTTTACGTTTGGAAATCCTCAAATACAAACACTGTGAAGACGCATATCATCTACTGGGCCATTGGCCTGCTTATGATCAACACCCTAAGTGGACAGGTAAAAATTGGCGACAACCCTCAAAGTATACACCCCGCCTCAATACTGGAATTGGAAAGTAACACAGGTGCCCTTGTGATCAGCAGGGTAACCACTGCCGAAATGAACAACATTGTTCCTTTGGTTGGGGCCATGGTCTATAACATTGAAGAAGATTGCCTACATTATTACAACGGAACCGAATGGGTTAATTTGTGTGAAGACAATAGGATTACCTTTAGCACACTGGCCCTATTCAATCCTACGTCAAGGGACAGTACCGTAGTCATCATATCCGAGGATACCCCAGATGGCATCAACTACAATTTTGAGGTAAACAAAATCACCAGTGAAAATATTGCCAACAATACCGTGTTAAGGGAGGACCTTTCATTTGGGATCATTGGCCAACAACAACTACAGGATGGTGCAGTGACCAATCCCAAGTTGGACAAAGCCAACATTCCCTTAAGTGGATTTGGTATTCCTACTGCGGATGTAAGCATGGGTAATGCTGCACGAATCACCAATTTGGTAAACCCAACAGCTCCTCAGGATGCCGCTACCATGAGCTATGTAGACGCACGTGCGGATGACGACATTACAGGGGTAATCTTTACGCCCGCCAC
>JAUICT010000166.1 GCA_030429325.1 Bacteroidia bacterium | reverse complement strand
TGGTCCACTTTGGCCCGGCGAGGGTGGGTCACTTTCGTCCGGCCAGCTATGGTCACTTTAACCCGGCGTGGGTGGTATACTATGTCCGGCGTTTCCAGGCATATTAATATCAAGCAGAATAAGTGTTTTCGTATTGGGATCATCCCTAAAACGAAGATCATCCAGGGCCAATTCGGGGTTTGTAAAACTTTTGATCTTATCTTCTAATCCAAGTTTTCTAAAATGGATTGCATTCACGGTGTTCACCAGGTCTTCATCATCGACCAAATAAATTTCCTTGTACATGATTTCGGTAGTAATAACAGTTTAGTTTGGTTTTTTGGTATTTTATGTTAAATATCGTAAAAAAACGATAGCTCACGACTATGAGAACATTTTTTGAAGGGAATTATTGTCGCTCCAATGTAAGAAAATTGGTTACGGTTATTTGACAAAAGTCAATTATTTAAAGGACATCCTCGCCATTTTCCTTTATTGAAAACACATAACCCATTATTAATCAAAAGTTAAGGCTTACCTCGACACGTTCCCGAATATCGAACAAAAATAGATAATCAAAGAGTTCGTTGCTTAAGGGTAATGTAAGAATTTTTTCTTGCTTTTTTATCTACCCAAGGTTCTAATTTGACTTCTTTCTATGCGTTTGCCAAATTATTTCCATTCCATACGCTGTAGTCTGATTGCATTTAGAATGGCCAATAAGGCCACACCCACATCAGCAAAGACAGCTTCCCACATGGTGGCAAGTCCACCGGCACCCAAAATAAGGACCAACGCCTTTACGCCAAATGCCAAGGCAATGTTCTGCCAAACAATCATGCGTGTGGAACGCCCAATTTTTATGGCCTTGGCTATCTTACTGGGCTGATCGGTCTGGATGACCACATCGGCAGTTTCAATGGCCACATCACTGCCCAGACCGCCCATGGCCATACCCACATCACTTGCCGCAAGCACAGGAGCATCGTTGATTCCATCTCCCACAAAGGCCACCTTGGTATCTGGGTCTTTCTTGAGCTTCTCAACCTCTTTGAGCTTGTCTTCGGGAAGCAGCCCTCCCTTGGCCCAATCCAACTGAAGCTCCTTCGCCAATTTTTGAGTGATCGAATCCTTATCCCCAGAAAGCATACCAATTTTTGAGACACCCGACTTCCGTAGTTGTTGAATAGCCTCATGGGCATCCTGCTTAAGCTCATCGGCAATAATGACATATCCGGCAAAACTTCCATCAATCGCCACTAAAACCATGGACTCAACTACTTCATCAAGCTCTTGGGGTACTTCAACATGGTTTGAAACCATCAAAGCCTTGTTCCCAACCCATACGGATTTTCCATTCACAAGTCCTTTTAAACCCTTTCCTGCAATTTCGGCAACCTCGGTGGCGGTATATACTTCACCTTTAAGCTTATATTCCATGATAGCTTTAGCAATGGGGTGGGTAGATTGCCTCTCAATGGCCATCAGATACCTCATAAAATCATGTTCCCACATTGGAGCACAGACCACCACCTCTTTTATTTTGAACACGCCTTTGGTCACGGTTCCGGTTTTATCCATCACTACAGTATTTATCTTTGTCAACGCATCCAAAAAAGAAGCGCCTTTAAAGAGAATACCGTTCCGAGAAGCGGCACCCAATCCGCCAAAATACCCCAAAGGGATAGATATGACCAATGCACAGGGACAAGACACTACCAGAAATATCAAAGCTCGGTACAGCCAATCCCCAAACACATATTCGCCTACAAAAAAGTACGGCAGAAACGTAAGTCCAATGGCCAGAAAAACCACAATGGGGGTGTAGATCCGGGCAAACTTTCTGATGAAAAGTTCGGTTTTTGATTTTCGTGCGGTGGCATGTTGCACCATTTCCAAGATTAGGGCTATGGAGCTGTCCTTGAATACCTTGGTTGCTTGAACTTCAATTACCCCATCCAAATTAATACTCCCGGCATACACATCTTCGTCCTTTTGAAACGTCTGGGGTTTGCTTTCACCGGTTATGGCCGCGGTATTCAAAGACGCCTTGGAAGAAAGCAACACTCCATCCAAGGGCACTTTTTCCCCAACACGCACTTGCATGCGCTCCCCGACCTGCACCATTTCCGGATTGACCGCAACAAAATTCCCATTGCGAAACACCAAGGCTTCATTGGGGCGCACATCCAACAAGGCCTTTATATTTCCCTTGGCACGTTTTACAGCGGCTTCCTGAAACAATTCCCCTACGGCGTAGAACACCATGACCGCGACACCCTCTGGATATTCCCCAATGACAAATGCCCCCAGTGTTGCTAAGGACATCAGAAAAAACTCCGTGAAGAAGTTCCCTCTTTTGATACTGTTCCATCCTTGTTTTACTACCGGAAATCCTACGGGCAAATAGGCGATTACATACCAAACTATCCTTGCCCATCCCTTAAAAAAAGAAACACTGTCAAAATAATCCGCGGTTATGCCAAAAAGGAGCATTACAAAACTGAAGAGTGCGGGCAGGTAGGTCCTGAAATAGGAGGTTTCGCCCGAACAACAGTGATTGTGGTCGTGGTCTAAATTTTGCAACTGAACTTTTTTCTTTTGTGCCATATGGGTGCAAGTTCTCCAAAATGCCCATGCAACGGAAGTGCATTTATTTTTCGCTGCATTTATCGCACAGACCTTTGAGCACCACATTGGCATCCTCGACCACAAAGCCTTCGGGAAGATTGATGTGCGGTATCTTATGCTCTGTTAGACAAACCGTTTCATTACAACGGGCACAATGAAAATGTAGATGAAGGTCCTGCTCCAATTCACAATTACAGTCAGGTTCGCAAAGCGCATATTTTTTGATCCCCGTACCATCATCTATTTGGTGCACCACGCCTTTTTTTTCAAATATCTTAAGGGTTCTAAAAAGAGTGGTTCTATCCGCTTTTGCGAAAGCATTCTCAATATCTGTCAACGTTAAGGCGACATGGCTTTTTGCAAGGTACTTATAAACCAAAAGACGCATTGCCGTAGGCCTGACGCCCTTTTTTTCCAAAAGCTCATCTGATGTTATCATTTCTTTCCAGGTTTAATGACCATTTATATTTCCGAAAGGTTTTAAAATCACCCCAATACTGACTATAAATCCATCTGTTGGGGCATATATCTCTGGAAACCCAGGATTCTGGTGTGGAGGCAAAACCAAGGGTGTAAATCGGCTTTGTCTTCGGTCGGTGAAATTCTCAAAATTCACAAAGGTACTTCCCCATTTAAAATTACGCATTGCCAACAAACCCATGGTAACAAAATCCGTGGTTTTGTTTCCGTTGGAAAGAAATTGCCTTCCTGTGTAATAGGTTTCATATCCCAAACGCCACTTTTCGGATTCATACATCAACACACTTCCCATATTATGTTTTGCCGTGAGGGGTTTTTGAGGGTTTCCTGGCAGGTAATTGAGCTTTGTATCGATAAAGGCATAGTTTAAAAACCATCTGAAATCCTTGTAGGTAAATTTGATGTTGGTTTCGGCTCCCTTACCCAGAATTTGGCCGGAGGCATTCTCAAATTGGAACATTCCATTACCACTGGGGCTCAGGAGCAATCCATTTTTAATGGCTGTCACATAGAAAAGTTGGTTTATTGAAAACCCTACGCTGTTGAAGAGCCCCATTTGATAGTTGAAATCCAAATTAAGGCCATGGGAGCGTTCTGCTCTATGCATATCCTTGTCAATGGGCAGCACATTTCTAAAATTGATGAACTCTGCTTCCTCGGTAAAGATGTCTGGTATCTTATATCCCAGACCTCCCCCCAACCTACTTGAAAAACCATTGTTGGGCTTAAACAACAATGAGATCCTTGGTAGAGCAAAGAACCCCCAATCAATGGCATAATCGGTACGCAAGCCTGTTTCAAGAATCCATTTTTCCGATAGGTCATGGATATTGTTCGCAAAGAATCCATAGGTTATATCTTTTTGGTCTCTTTCCACAGGATTATCTCGTTCATAAAATGAAGTGGTATACACGTTTGCCCCCAATATCCAATCCATTTTTGCTCCTTGTTTGCTATAAGTAGCTTCCGTAAACGTGTTCCACTGTTTTCCCTTGAACAGCAAATCCGGGATTTCCAAGCTTCTATCAAAAAAAGCAACACTATTTTTAAAGGAAAGGGATTGTGCCGAGTCCAGTTGGGTCTTATAAACCAATTGGGTGCTCAAGCGTTTGGACAGATTCTCTTCGGAATATTGGTGCATTTGATTTTCACCTTCTTCAATCTTTGTGATGTCCCCGCCCTCTCTATCATCATAAGTTCCATTGATTCCAAACCAAACCGTGGTCTTTTCCGATGGGTAATAAAAGAGCTTGGGATTAAAACTTATGGATCGGGTCTGGGGCAAATTGCTAAAATCGTCCTTCTCTGGATCGTAGGCTTTTTGAAAGTGCCCGGAGCCGTAGAGGGTCCAACCCCATTTGCCTTTTCGTTCCCCATAAAAAACATTGGCGGTACTGCCTAAAGCCTGTGTCTGGGTCAGCATAATGTCCAGTTGGGGATCTTCTTCCGGGTTCTTGGAAACCATATTGACGAGACCGGCTATGGCACCACCCCCATAAAGAGTGGAGGAGCTTCCCTTGATAATCTCAAACTGCCTTAAATCCAATGGGGGAATCTGCAGTATACTCAATCCGCTTGAAAAACCGCCGTACAACGGAAAACCATCACGTAACAATTGGGTATACCTACCATCCAAACCTTGTATCCGAATATTGGTGTTTGCACTGCTCAATGAGGTTTGTTGCATTTGTATTCCTGTACTCTCACGCAATACCATCGAGATGTTTGTTGGATTCATTATGGCTTTTTCCCCCAATTCCTCTACCCCGATAAACTCTATGCGTGTTGGTACTTTCTTAATGGTACGTGTACTCCTTGTAGATTGCAGAACCACTTCTTCAAGTGCATTTGCACTTTCTTTTAAATAGAATTGCAGTTCACTCCCATAAGGAACCTTAATCTGTATTTGCAATGTTTCAAAACCCAAATAGGAGATTTGTAATTCATATTCACCATCGGGGATGTCCTCCAACATGGCCGCACCGTCGAAATCCGTGGTCGCTCCTTTATTTAAAGACAAAATGTATACGGTTGCCCCAAGTAAGGGTTCTTTTTCTATCTCGGTAAAAATTTTTATTTCCAAAGTGTTTTGCGCCAAACCAATTGCGCCAAACAACAACATAAGCCAAAGGCTTACAATACGTTTGCTCATATTAATTGTGATAAATTGACTAAATAAAATGTAGTGGGCGATTATTCAATCGCGCGGTGGTCAGCCAATTTTCTTAGGTGGTTGAAAGAAACGAAAAGACACATCCTGTAAAATATGCTTTTCCCATGAAGAAATTTCCCCATTGATTTGTGGGCGCTCCAGTTCATTAAAAAAAAGCAACGTATCAATGGCATGTGCATGGCAACAGTGGCAATGGCAAAATGGTGAGCAAAGTCCACAATCTTCACCATGGTCCCCATCAAGATCCACTATTAAATGGAATTGTACACCATAATCATCATTGCTGG
>JAUICT010000165.1 GCA_030429325.1 Bacteroidia bacterium | reverse complement strand
CCTACAATCAGAGGCACAAGATGGCAACATGCCGCCCGTTCCACCTATGGAAGCCTTTGAGCCTGCAGATGACCTCAATGAGGAGGACCACGACGATCTCCCATTCTAATCCAAATTGGGCCTTACCAAGGTCATAGAACATATTTTTAGGAGGTACTTGCCCTCCCCTTTTACAATTGCGGTTTTGCTTACCCTCCTGACCATGGTGCTGGCTTTGGTCTTAACGGAGAACACTTCAAGTGGAAACCATTTCTTTGCCATCCTATCCTATTGGGAAAACGGTATTTGGAACAATGCACTGTTGGTGTTTGCCTACCAGATGATGCTCATTTTGGTGTTGGGGCATGTGTTGGTGCTAAGTAAACCCATGGAAAGATTGATCCTACGCATCACGGGATGGGTGACCAATACATCCAGTGCTACCGTGTTGGTGGTATTGCCCACGCTTCTGGTTTCTTTCTTTAATTGGGGATTGGGATTGATTTTTGGAGCCATTTTGGCCCGGAAAGTAGGGGAATATGCCCAAATGAAGAACATACCCATCAACTATCCCCTAATTGGGGCGTGTGGATATTCCGGTTTAATGGTATGGCATGGAGGAATCAGCGGCTCGGCTCCCCTTAA
Organism: Bacteroidia bacterium; assembly: GCA_030429325.1. GTDB lineage: Bacteria > Bacteroidota > Bacteroidia > Flavobacteriales > Flavobacteriaceae > Flagellimonas. The sequence continues at coordinate 4,984 of JAUICT010000165.1, read as the reverse complement.
AGTCGCCGAGGCCGGACATCTAAAAGGCTTGTTGGAAGGAGTGGCCGATGCCAAGGTTTTGGAAACACTGCCGGAGACGCTATCCACGGCCTACACCATTTTCAGTTATTGGAACTTGATTGTATTTGCACTGGTGACCTTGTGCATTGTGGCATTGGCCTATTACTTGAGCAAAAGAACGGAATCTACTCCACTGGACCTAAAACGATATGAGTTTGCATCACTGGAACGAATAAATAGCGAAGGTGCCGAGAGGTTGGACTACTCTCCTTGGGTTTCCTCCCTGTTTGGTATATTGGTCTTGGCAGCCTTTTTGGTACAGTACCTCCCAGCGCTCAAAACATTGAACCTTACCCCTAATATGCTCAATTTTTTTATGTTGGGACTGGCCATTCTGTTACACGGAAGTTTTAAGCGTTTTTTAATCGCCGTGGAGGAAGCCATTGGGGATACAGCTGGTATTCTGATTCAGTTTCCACTCTATTTCGGAATCATGGGAATTATGGCCGGAAGTGGTATGATCAATGAGGTTTCCAACTTTTTTACGTCTATCAGTACCAATACTACCTTGCCCATTTTTACATTTTTCAGTGCCGGATTGGTCAATATTTTTGTGCCCAGTGGAGGAGGGCAATGGGCCATTCAAGGACCTTTGGTGCTTCAGTCTGCCATACAGTTGAATGTTCCGTTGCCAAAAGTGATCATGGCTTTGGCCTATGGAGATCAAGTAACCAACATGTTACAACCTTTTTGGGCTTTGCCTCTACTGGGAATTACCAAGCTCAAAGCCAAGGAAATACTGCCCTATACCCTATTGTTCATGGTAATTGGTAGCCTTATCTATATAGCTGGACTTCTTATTTTTTAACCTATTGCGTATCTTAGTAAAAAGAGCGCTTTGGAAAATATCGGAAACAACTTTCCCCTGGCATTCCTGGGAGACCGTTTGGAGTTCCCTCCTGTACATAAGGCAAACGAAGATGGGCTTTTGGCCGTGGGCGGCGACTTGTCCACTGAGCGATTGCTGCTTGCCTATAAAAGTGGAGTCTTTCCATGGTTCAATGATGATGCCCTTATTCTGTGGTGGAGCCCAGATCCCCGTATGGTGCTTTTTCCCAATAAAATCAATGTATCTAAAAGTATGCGCAAGGTGTTGCGTGATGGAAGGTTTCAATTGACCCAGAACAGCTGTTTTTCAGAGGTGTTGGAGCGCTGCGCCAGCATGGAGAGAAAGGGACAGGAAGGGACTTGGATCACCCCCAAAATGAAATCGGCCTACGTTGATTTGCATAAAAAGGGATGGGCCAAATCCTATGAGGTGTGGGAAGGGGGTGTTCTTGTAGGGGGATTGTACGGAGTGGATCTAGGACATGTGTTCTGTGGCGAAAGCATGTTCAGCATAAAACCGAATGCCTCTAAGTTTGCCTTTGTGAAAATGGCGCAAGAACTTCAGGAAAAAAAATATCATCTCATCGATTGCCAGGTCCATACCGACCATTTGGAAAGCTTGGGCGCGGAATTGATTCCGAGAAAACAATTTGTGAAAATCTTAAAGGGACAGCTGCGCAGTGGTTAGTAAAAAGACCACATTTTGGGGCAAGCCCGAGGTATACTCTTCCAATCGGTATTCCACACCAAATTGAAGTTTTAGATTCGCATCCAATTGCCACCCTATAAAACCGGTAAGTCGGGTGTCGTACTGGGGAGAGGCACTTCTAGCGACACTCAGTAAATTTTCAAGCGTTCCCACAAAATAAGGTTCCCCTATATCCAGCTTTTCACCCTTCAAGGGAAAATCAACGGCAAATCTGTATCGAAATCGATGCACGGTGGCAGATTTTGTTATGCGCTGTTCCGAACGTATCCGGTGTCCAAAACGAACCACATAGGGTTTTGAAGTAAGATTGAATTGTTGTGTGAGCCGCAGTTCATTTTCAGAATCCTCAAAAGCTTCCCTGAACCTATATAAGATACCCAATGCAATACTCTGGTTGTTTTGTACATTTATTTTGGAAAAATGGACCACATCCAAGTGACGGGTTTTGTTTTTGGACTCATCCTCCTGCACCACATAATTTCTGTTGATCACGGAAAAATTATGGGAGTAGAGTGGGGTAACATCATAATCTATGGCAAACTGGGGCTGCCAATATCCTGTAAGGTTATCTTGGGCGCTCACTACTGCCAATCCAAAGAAAAAGAATAGGGAAAGCCACTTAGTACTGGATATGGTCATAACTTGGGGGAAATGATTTTTGGAGTTTGACCAATTTGCCCTCTGAATTGAACAAGGCCTCATAGGTTTGAAAGCGTTTTTCTTTTTTAGCGGAAAAAACCAGTTCGTAATTAACGTGGGGCAGGATTAAATTTTGAAAGGCATCATGAAGGGTCTTTTTGGGGTCCTGATGGACCAAGGGATATTGCTGTTGAATTTTTTTAAGTCGAAATTTTGGAAAATGCGTATCAAGATAACTTAGGATATTATGCCATGTTTCTTCTGGCACATCATCTTTTTTGATGATAAATTCTACATCTTCCAAAGTGCCGTCAATGTCAAACTCAACACTGTACCTCAGTCTGCCTTTTTTGAATTTTACCTCATAACTTTCCTTTGTACTGTCTATTTCCCTGTAAAAACGTATCCGTTTTGCTTGGTCCAAGTATTCTGACAGAAGTGCATAGGCCTTTTGGGGAAATAGTTCCTGCGTTATCCTATATTCCTGTTCGTATTTGCTCTGCTGTCCCCAACCCAAATGGGAAAGACACAAAAAAAACAATATGATCGGGCTATACTTCATGGTACCTGAAACAAGCCGTTTCGTGATCGTTTACCATGCCCGTGGCCTGCATATGCGCATAAATCACCGTACTGCCCACAAACTTGAAACCTCGCTTTTTTAGGTCCTTGCTAATGGTGTCGGACAAAGGCGTGGTGGCAGGGGCCATTTTATAATTCTCCAAACTATTTTTAATGGGTTTACCGTCCACAAACCCCCAGATATAGGCACTGAAGCTGCCAAACTCTTTCTGGACATCCATAAAGGCCTTGGCGTTGGAAACGGTGGCGTGTACTTTTAGTTTGTTTCTGATGATGCCCGCATCATTTAAAAGTTCATCGATTTTATCCTGATCGTACTCGGCAATCTTGGTGTAATCAAAATGATCAAAGGCTTGCCTGAAATTGTCCCGCTTTCGCAAAACGGTGATCCAACTGAGACCAGCTTGGAAAGTTTCCAATATCAAAAATTCAAAAAGAGTGGCATCGTCCTTTACCGGAACGCCCCATTCCTGATCGTGGTAGGCTTCATACAAAGGGTCGCCCAAGCACCAACCGCATCGATGTTTGTCCATAGTGGTAAGTTTAGGGATAAAGGTAAAGAACCCGCGAAACATCTGGTAACGAAAACAGCGTGGATGAAGAATTAATTTGACATGGGGAATACGTGTAAGGTTTTGATATGGGATACAACCAATGATAAAAATCAGAAAACGCCCAAATTGTGAAGCGTATTTTTGTAAAAAGTATTACGGATGGAACTACTGGAAAAGAAGATTGAAGAGGCCAAGATCACATTGGTCAAACAGGGGATTTCAATGGGAATGGATTATGGAAAATATAGGGATTTGGTCCGTCATTTAGCGGATACCAAACAGACCACGGGCTTACCCCAATCCGAAGCGAACATTGAATACACCCAGCTCAACGACCGCCGCATGAGGCGGTGGGACAAGACCTTTAAACTACCTGAAACGGTGGAGCAAAAGGTTTCCAGCATTTCTTCCAGATTGAAATTCTTGGTTTTGACAGAAAGCTGGTGCGGGGATGCTGCACACAGTATGCCGATTATGAACAAGATTGCCGAAGCGAATCCAAATATAGATTTTAAAGCTTTGCTCAGGGATGAAAATCCCGAGCTTATGGATGCATTCCTCACTAATGGCAGTCGTTCCATACCCAAGTTGATAGTCTTTGATGCGGACTTGAATAAAATTATTGCAGAATGGGGACCAAGGCCAAGTATTGCCACACAAATGGCAAATGATTATAAAACGATGCATGGAACGTTTACCCCAGAGTTCAAACAGGACCTTCAAGTGTGGTACAACAAGAACAAGGGAGAAAATATTTTAAATGACTTGGTTGGGCTACTTCCTTTGGAATAGGTAGGTAATGGTGCCTATTTGCGAAGCTTTGGAATCTGGACTGAAACGTGCCTTTAAGGCATATGCAATGGCATTGTCCACCAAGCACCCATTACTGGTACCCGAGCTTTTGTCATTAAAATCGGCCTCGGTCACATACCCGTTGGCATCCACTTTAATGTTGATGACCACCTTGCCCCCTTCAATGCAGGTGTAAATGGGGGGTGGAAGATAGTAGGCATTTCTATCTACCAGTGAGAAGGAAATGGACGTGCGTCTATCCTTTAGGTAATTGGTGAATTCTTCTTTTTGGGCATCCCGCTCCCCTAGTTTTTGTTTTTTCTCGTCACGCTTGGCAGCCAGTTCTTTCAACTGATTGGCGAAATCGGCATCATTTCCGGAAAATCCCCCCTCCTCGCTGCTCATGGCCCGTTCTTCAAGAAGTTCTTCCAGTGTTTTTAGTGGTTCAGGGTTTCCAATGGTGGGTTTTGCAGTTTCATTGAGCGCCATATGGCTTTTAATGGGGTCGTTGTTGGCCAATTCTTCCAAACGCTCTTCCTCCTCTTTCAGCAATTCCTCGATATCCTCATCGGCCAGACTCATTTCAATAACATATTCATCCTCTTGCATGCCCCCTAAGTGAATGTTGAACAACAACAATATCACCAAGGCCATGGAGAAGAAGGTTATGATAAGGGATAACTGGCTTCTGTTCAAGTTCATGGTTCTAGTATAACCGCTTTTTTTATAAAATATTTTGCCAGAAGACTGTTTCAAACCAATTATTTGCTCGGTTTTTAGGCCATTCTGCCTATAAATTTTCTTTGAAATCCATAGGTGT
>JAUICT010000164.1 GCA_030429325.1 Bacteroidia bacterium | reverse complement strand
CGTCTTTGCAGTAGGAACTGTAGGAGGCATAGTCCCCATCGCCGCGGGTAACCTCGGTCTTGTTAATGTTGCGTACCCAATCCATTTCGCCATTGGGTTTTAATTTGGCGCTTACGATGTCGTTATGGTGAAATCGTTCCGTTTTAATGCGTTGTCCTGCACCGGTAACCTCCATGCCCGTGGTAACAAAGTACTCTTCGGCATTAAAGAAAATCTCTTCTTGCGAATTTACATGCACCCCCTTAAATACCAAATTCTTGACCACCTTGTCTTCTTCCCTACCAAACTTGTCTTCCATAAATTGTAGGGAAAACGAGTTGTATTTTTTGGAGTTGATGTCGAGGGAAGTCGGATTTACATCAAAATAGGCAATTCCGTTGTAGCGATTGTCCTTTCTATCAGCATAAAACCCAATACAGACCAGTCTGTTTTTAAATCGGACAGGGTATAATCCTTCGGGATATTTTCCAGCGTCCACAAATGACTGTGTATTGCTTCCACCACTGTTAACCCTTATAAGTTCGTACTGGAATTTGCGCTCATCAACCTGAAAACGTTTCTTTTTAAAATAGGCTTTGCCTACAATATATGCGGTCTGAAGGTCCTGTGAGAAGGCCACGTTCTCAAAGGCATAATTCTTTTCTTCGATCTCATGGGAGAAATCGAACTCAAACTTTTTGTTCAGCGCAGTATCAAACAAATGGATCATGTGTTTGTTGCTCTTGCCCCTTTTATGGTGGGTACTGATCACAAAACCTCTTTTCTGCTCATCAAAAAGGATGGCGGTGGTAAACCCCTTGGAGAAGTTTCTATTGTAATAGTTTTTGCCAACAGGGTCGTGTACTTCTTCCGAAGCAATGGAGAGTAGTTTTTTCTCCTTAAAATCAAAATTGATAATTGGGCTGGAATGAACCCAATACTCATATTCGCCCCTACCTTGGTTATAATTGAGAAACATAAGGTTCAATTGGCCATTTTTAAGGAACCCATCAACAAAATCGAGTCCCTTCAGCTTGTAATTATATTCCGTGACCAGCTCTAAATTGCTATTGTAATGCTCTATGAGATAGCCTTTGGGTTTTAGGATAAGTCCTTGGTAATAGGCCCTCACCAATATGTAACCCCCTGTACCATCGTCATCAATGGTCAACAGGTTGGAATAGCGGTAACGATCATTATACTTTTCACCAAAATTGTAGGAAACGGGCATTTTTTGGGCTTGTGCCACAATACCCATAAGAAGAAGGCCCAACAGGACGATTTGTTTTTTCATTTCGATTTGGGTTGGTCGCGCCAACGGTCATGAGCCGGGGAAATCTGCCTTGCGCTTTTCCAAAAAGGCCGATGTGCCCTCCCGGAAATCATCGGTACCAAAACAATGGCCAAAGGCATCTATTTCTGCGGCATAACCATCAACATCATACTTAAAACCAGCATTTACCACTTTTATTGCCTGTTTTATGGCCACAGAGGAATTATTCGATATCCTGCTTGCTAATTTGATGCACAATGGCAATAATTCTTCTGGGGAGACCACATGGTTTACCAAACCGAAGGAAAGGGCTTTATCCGCATCGATCATACCGGCAGTCATGATCATTTCCATGGCCCTTCCCTTGCCCACAAGTTGTGGTAACCGTTGGGTGCCGCCATAGCCAGGGATAACCCCTAGGGAGACTTCGGGGAGGCCCATTCGGGCATTGTTGCTCGCGACCCTAAAATGACAGGCCATGGCCAGCTCCAGTCCTCCGCCAAGTGCAAACCCGTTAACGGCTGCAATTACCGGGGTGGAAAGGTTTTCCACAAAATCGAACAACCTTTTTTGTCCCATGGCGGCTAATTGACGCCCTTCTTTTACTGAAAAATGGGCAAATTCAGAAATGTCCGCACCGGCCACAAAGGCCTTTTCCCCGCTACCCGTAACAATGATGACTTTCGTGTCAGCATCCTCATCCAACTCTTTAAAGGCCACATGCAGCTCCTCTATGGTGCGGCTGTTCAGGGCGTTTAGTTTTTTGGGGCGATTGATGGTAATCGTACCAATGTTGTTCTCTTCTTCAATGTAGATGTTCTCGTAGTCCATGTGTTGTTTATTATGGAGGCTCGATTGTGCTCGACCCGACTATTTCTTCTAGGATTCTTTAGGAAATCTGACGGTAAACACGGTTCCCTTACCCACTTGAGAAGTAAAGGTAATGGTTCCGCCGTAGTTTTCCACAATGTTCTTTACCATACCAAGGCCGAGGCCAGTACCACTGGATTTGGTGGTAAACTTGGGCTCAAAGACCTTTTGCCTGTACCCATCCGAAATGCCCACTCCATTGTCTGCCACGGAAATCTTTACTTGTTCCCCTTCCGAGGAAACGGTTACCAAAATTCGGGGAGATGCTACTTCGGGAACGGCCTGTATGGCATTTTTCACCAGATTGGTAATGACCCTGATCAACTGGGTTCGGTCCAGTTTGGCAATGACCTCTTCCTCATCCGCAATAAAATGGATGTAGTCTTCGGTAAATATTTCAAGGGCAAGCCTTACAATCTTAACCACGTTCAAAGTTTCGTTCTGTTGAGCGGGCATGTTTGCAAAACTGGAAAAAGCCGTGGCAATATTGCTCATGGTATCTATTTGCTGCACCAAGGTTTTTGAAAATTCCTTGACCTTGGTTTGGATCTCCGGGTCGTTGGGGTCAAATTTGCGTTCAAAATTCTGTACGGTAAGCCGGAGAGGGGTCAACGGGTTTTTAATTTCGTGGGCCACCTGTTTGGCCATTTCACGCCAAGCCTGTTCGCGTTCACTCTTGGCCAATTTTACCGCACTTTCCTCCAATTCGTCAATCATTCTGTTATACGAATCCACCAACTTCCCAATTTCTTGCCCAGGATTTTCAATATGGATCTTTTCATTTAGTCTAGTAAGGTTGGTCCTGTTGATCTTATCGGAAATGGTCTGGAGCGAGCGTGTAATGTATTTTGAAATGAAGTAGGCCAGAAATATGGCGGAGAGCAGCATCACCAAGTACACTCCTCCCAAACGGATGAGAAATTCCTTGAGTTCCTTATTGTTGAAGGTATTGTCCTCAAAATATTGAAGGTTCACTATGCCAATAGGTTTAAACCTTGTATCATTGATGTAGGTATAGGTAGCTTGGTAATTATCTCCGGCGGCACGCTGCTCCTGCACATACCGTTTGTCATCGCTGTCGCGAAGGCGGTTCAGTATTTGTGCATCCAAACAATTGGAAATGGAGTCGGCCTCAAAGCTCGGTCTTGAGCTCTTGACCAAATTCCCCTCAAGGTCGTATATATTAAAGTTGACGTTTTGTACATCGGCGATCTTATAGATTTCATCCATAAAGATCAATCCAAGGTTATCCGTGTTCACGGGATACGTGGTTTCCCTGATGGTGTAGGAGATACTTTGGAGCACTTGCTCTTCTTTCCGTTCCAAACGATCTTCATGGTAGTCCCTTCCTTGCTCATTATATTGATAGATGGTGACCCCTGCAATCAAAATGGAGGCAATGACCACCAACATGATCATGCTGAAGAATATCCGGGACCTTAGGGACAGTTTACTGAACAAGCCTACTTGATTTGAGGTAAATTTAAGCAATTATCAAGCCAAATGGGACACAGGGACAGGTACAAGTTCAAGTCTCAAGTTCAACTACATTTGATTCTTGTCATTTTGAACTTGAACTTGAGGCTTGAACTTTCTTAAGCATTGGGATTCTTGTCCCGGATACGTTTGTAAAGTTTAATGCCCAACATCAAAAGAATGCCCAGCACCACAATACCAATAACCCCATAGATCCAATTAAAGGCACTTTTTAAAATCACCAAGAAGACAATGGCAAAGAGAATCAGGGTGGCACCCTCGTTCCAGATGCGCATGAATTTGGATGTATATTTTACCTCATCGCGCTGTAGTTGCTTAAAAATTTGATGGCATTTAAAATGATATGCGAACAGCAGCAGTACAAATCCCAGTTTTACATGCATCCAAGGTTGTTGCAGCCATGAGGGCATCAGAATAAGCATCCAAACCGCAAACAGGGTGCACAGAATGGCCGAAGGCCAAGTTATGATATACCACAACCTTTTGGTCATCAACTTCAACTGGTCAGTCAGGATTTCCCGCTCTGGGGAAGGTTTTTGCCATGCTTCAATATGATAGATGAACAAACGTGGAATGTAGAACAGTCCCGCAAACCAAGTGACCACAAAAATGAGGTGCAAAGATTTAATGTAAGGGTAAATCAACAGTACGCTCTTTTAACGATTTCAACCGAAGTGCCAACACCCCTCTTCCCCAATGTCATTTGCTGGAAAAAGGCTGTCGGCAGTCATCAAAGTTACGGCTCTTTGTTTAAGTCCGATGCATTATTGTATTCAATTCCTGTGTCCTCCCTAAGCAATTGATTAAAGTAAGACGTCTAAATTTCGGTTCAACCTAAACATGCTTTCTATTCCTCTACGCTCAAATAATCCAATCCCAATTGGTTAAATTCATTGTTGAACGCATCAATTTCCTTATCAACCAATGCATCAAAGGCACTTAACTGTGTTTTGATCTTTCCTGAAAGTTCATTTTTTACAGCCATATCCTGTTCCGTTGGGGGAAAGTCGTCTATGGATACCAAACTGTTCAGGTGGGCCAATTTATTGGTCAATCGAATAGGAAAGTTCAAAGGGTCTTGGTTACTCCTATTCTGGGTCTGGTACAATGCCTTTTCAATTTCCCCGAAGTCTTCCTTCATCTTTTCGGCCTTTTCCACCAAGGCCTTGGTCACCTCACTATCCTTGTATTGCTTTACAAAAGCATCCAGCTTTTCATTGATTTTCCTGATTTTTTTTATGGATTGATGCGCTCTATCCACCGTTTCATTGATGTCGGTAATAAAATCGAACTGCTTTTGCATATCGGCCACGGAAACTTCTGCTCTGGGGTCGGGAAGAATCTTAAATTCCTGGGTCTGATCGGCACCATTCACATTCAAATGCACTTTATAGCTTCCCGGAACTGCTTTGGCACCATCCAAATTGGCCCACCAAAGAATCATTCCTTCCAATTTTTCCGCTCCTTTTCCTCGGGTATCCCAAACATGGGTATTGCCCCCTTTCTTGGGGGTAAGTTTTTTGTCCTTGTCCTTGGCATAGGTGCTGTAGGATGCCAAAGTATCCCCGTTCATTTTGGTATAGGTAAGGACAACGCTGTCTTTTTCCGAAAGATTTTTGAGATAAAAATGGGTGACCACGCCATTGGGATGGTTCTGTCCCTCGGTTTTAGAATGGGTCTTGGCCACTCCTCCCTTGGTACGATAACTGTCCTTGGGATGGAACAAAATGGCCTCCGCCGATTTTTTGGAGGCATCCAATTGATGTAAAACGGTAAGGTCATCAATAATCCAAAGGCTTCGCCCCTGGGTGGCCACGATAAGGTTGTTGTCCTTAATGGTCAGGTCAGTAATGGGAACAATGGGTAGGTTTAATTGGAACTTCTCCCAATTTTGCCCATCATTGAAGGAAATGTACATCCCCGTTTCCGTCCCGGCATACAACAATCCTTTTCTCTTTGGATCTTCACGTACCACACGGGTAAAATGTTCATTGTTAATGCCATTGGTAATCTTGGCCCATGTTTTTCCGTAATCCGTGGTCTTGTAGAGATAAGGTGT
>JAUICT010000163.1 GCA_030429325.1 Bacteroidia bacterium | reverse complement strand
CCCTGAGGTCGACATTAAAAAGACCTTTGTGCCTTCCAAAAATTTACGGTCAATCCGGGACAACCAGTCCAATACGTTCTTAAAGTAAGCCGAAGGATTTCCATTGTGCTCGTTCACGGAAAGAATAAGGGCATCCGCTTGCTGAAAATCATCTTTCAGTTTCACTAAGGCATCTGGATAACCGTTCTGTTTTTCATCATCCTCACTGAACATGGGATAGGGATGCTTAGCCATGTTTAGTTCCTGAATATCATGGGTTTGCACCAATGAAGTGGTATATTTAACCAATTTAAAATTGATGGAAGTTGAAGAATTGCTTCCGGCGAGTGCCAAAATTGCAGCCATTACAAGAAATGTTTGATTGTTTCGCTAAAATACCCTAATTGATGAACAGATGCGACTATTTTGTATAATTTTGCCCTGAAAAGCATCCAAACCTATTGCTAAACAAGTATATAGGGTAGCCAAGAGCAAATGAAAACACAGACCAACAGATTGTTTTTTATCGATGCCATGCGGGCTTGGGCCATTTTAATGATGCTCCAAGGGCATTTCATTGATGGGCTTTTAGACCCCATTTACAGGGATACAGAAAACGCTACATTCAATGTTTGGTTGTATTTCAGGGGAATCACCGCACCGGTTTTCTTTACGGTATCCGGTTTTATTTTCACGTATTTGCTGATTCGGGTACCCCAAAAAGGATTCAATAATCCCAGAGTGGCAAAGGGTGTCCGCCGCGGATTACAGCTTCTTTTGATAGGATATTTGCTTCGTTTAAATGTTTGGGGACTTTTCAAGGGACAAGTGTACAATGCTTTCTATTTGGTAGATGTATTGCACTGCATCGGTCTTTCCATTTTGGCATTGATTGGGGTCTATCTTCTTGCAAGCAAGCGAAAACCATATCTTTTCCCAACGTTGTTACTGGGGATTACCTTGGTATTATTTCTTTTTGAACCCTTGTACAAACAGTGGTCGTTTTCATTTTTGCCAGATGTCATCGCTAACTATTTTACCAAGACCAATGGCTCGGTATTTACCATATTTCCTTGGTTGGGGTATGCCACAATTGGCGGGTTTGTTTCGGTGCTCTTTACCCGATTCAAGGATTTTAAATATTTATATACTGTAGGCATTCCTTTGGCAACAGCTGTGGGGTACTTGCTGATTTATCATTCATCCAGTGCATTTGCATCCCTATATAAAATTACGGGATGGGAGTTTTTTGGCTTGATACCTTTGAACAACTATCTGTTCATTAGGCTTGGGAATGTCCTTATCGTTTTTGCCGTGTTCATGCTCCTACGGAAATTCTTGACCAACCGTACCATTTTGAACATTGGCGCCAGCACATTGTCCATTTATGTGATCCACTTTATTATTCTCTACGGTAGTTTTACTGGATTGGGGCTTTATCGCTTCTTTAACCATTCCCTTACTCCGCAGACAGTGATTCCAGGGGCAGTCCTTTTTATGGTTGTCTGTACGTACCTAGCCTTGAAGTACCACCGACATGAAGTAGAAATCAAATCACAGATTGCGTGGGCTATGGCTTCCATGAAACGTCAAGCCATTGATGTAAAGGAAGCTTCAATTCCCCTGTTGAGGGAACTTTCCATCCGTGTGCGTTTAATATTGCGCAGATTCCTACGAACGGTTAGGGGCTAAAAAAAGCCCAAAACGTCAACGATGTAACTCGATGACCCTTTGGGCAAATTTCCATACAGCCTTTGGCTGATGCTATACTTTAAACGTGTATGGCCCTATCATCCGTAGCAGCCAAGGCAGCTTCCTTAACAGCCTCAGCAAAGGTTGGGTGGGCATGGCTCATCCGGGCAATGTCCTCTGCAGAAGCCCTAAATTCCATGGCAGTTACCCCTTCCGTGATCAAATCCGCACTTCGGGCACCAATCATGTGTACTCCAAGAACCTCATCGGTCTTTTTGTCTGCCAAGATCTTTACAAATCCATCAATGTCCATACTGGCACGGGCACGACCCAAGGCACGCATGGGGAATTGACCCACTTTATATTCCACACCAGCTTCCTTGAGCTGTTCTTCGGTTTTACCTACCGCAGCAACTTCTGGCCATGTGTACACTACGCCGGGAATCAGATTATAATCGATATGTGGTTTTTGACCTGCCAATAATTCCGCCACCAAAGTTCCTTCTTCTTCGGCCTTGTGGGCCAACATGGCACCACGGATCACATCCCCGATGGCGTATATGTTGGATACATTGGTCTGAAGGTGGTCGTTCACCTCCACTCTTCCTTTATCATCCAGTTTTACTCCGGCAGCTTCAACGTTCAGTCCGTCCGTATACGGTCTTCTTCCCACGCAGACCAAGCAATAATCTCCCGTGAAGGTAACTTCCTGCCCTTTTTTATCATCGGCCTTCACAATGACCTCATCGCCTTTGCGCTCCACCGATTTTACTTTGTGGGACAGGTTGAACTTCACTTTCTGCTTCTTCATCACCTTCATCAATTCTTTGGAAAGCGCTCCATCCATTCCGGGGATAATACGGTCCATGAACTCCACTACGGTTACTTCGGCACCAAGACGCTTGTACACTTGTCCCAGTTCCAATCCAATGACCCCACCTCCGATAACAATCATATGTTTGGGCACTTCTTTCAGTTTCAATGCTTCGGTAGAGGTAATGACCCGTTCCTTATCAATTTTGATAAAAGGCAATGAAGAGGGCTTTGAGCCTGTGGCGATAATGGTATGCTTTGCTTCGATGGTCTCTTTTTTGCCATCAGCTTTGTCAATGTTGATGTGGGTGGCATCCTTAAAACTGCCTAAACCTTCATAAACATCAATCTTGTTTTTATCCATCAAGAATTGGATTCCTTTGGTGGTCTGGTCCACAACACCCTGCTTACGGGCAATCATTTGTTCCAAGTTCACCTTTATCTCACCTGGAATATCGATTCCATGTTCCTCAAAGTGCTTTACGGCATCTTCGTAATGATGCGAAGAATCCAAAAGGGCTTTGGATGGAATACAGCCTACATTTAGACAAGTCCCCCCCAAGGTGGCATATTTTTCTATTATTGCAGTTTTCATTCCCAATTGGGCACAACGGATTGCCGCTACATAGCCTCCAGGTCCAGAGCCAATAATGGCCACATCATATTGATTCATAGTAAATGCTTAGAGATAATTATTCGTTCGATTATCAACTACAAAAATAGCAATGTTTCTTCGATAGACCATGCATTTTTCCTTAACATCTCCGTGTGAAAAAGTTTGGTATACCATGCTTGGACCACTATACCGGGGCCAAGGGAAATTTGATGGCACCATAGCATCCCAGCCACAATCCCGCCAAAAGTGAAAGATGCACTCCAGACTCAAACCAGAAGGGTCCGCCCCAATGTCCACAAAGCGCCACCATGGACAATTTTCCAACAATAAAAAGTGAAATGAAAAAATGGGGCCACAAATTATCCCGGACTACGATCAATGAAGAAATAAAACCTGTGAGAACGGCCGAGGTGAACATAGCCAAAGTACCCAGTGTCAAATCCAATGTAGAGGAAGAGCAAAAACTCATTCCATCAAACAAAATATCTTGGGAAAGTGTGGTGTACAGGACCAAACACAGCCCTCCAATGACGGTGGCCAACACGGTAAGAAACAATCGGGTACGGGTTTTCATGACGGTAAAAGAAGTCTTTTGATGGTTGTTCGCTTTTTGATATCGTAAAAATTACACATCCTATTATACCGAAAGCTGTTTTTTAACACCGATTTAGGTTAAAGTTTGCTAAACATGGACCGCCGGACTGTTTTTCACCTCATTGATAACGAACGAACTCTGCGTATTTCCAATATTGTTAATGGTGGTTAGCTTGGTCAGCATGAATTCGCGATAACTCTTCATATCCTCCACATGGATCTTTAAAATGTAGTCATAATCGCCTCCCACATGAAAGCATTCGGATACCTCTTCCAACTTGAGGATTTCCCGTTCAAATTTCAATACATTTTCCTTGGTGTGCTGCACCAACCGTATCTGACAGAGCACCATAAAATCGCGCCGGACTTTCTCCTTATCCACCAAGGCCACGTATTGGGTAATTACCCCGTTACGCTCCAATCGTCGTATGCGCTCATACACCGCCGTTTTGGAAAGTTGTAAGCTGTCCGCGTATTGTTTTGTGGTCTTTTTGCAGTCCTCCTGAAGCAGGTGCACCAGCTTTATATCCGTTGGGTCGAGTTCCATGCTGATATTTTTTCTATATCTAATTGAATATCACACCAAAAATAGAATATAAATCTTTATTATAAATAAAAAATAGATTGAAAATCTAAATAACTATTAAATCATTGATTTTACGTCTTTAGTTGAATACTTTCACCTAAAATTATCACAAAATGGACTATAAAGCATCGGAACACATTCAAGACCTGCAATATTTTGGTGAATTTGGTGGGGTGAACCCCTCCATATCGGACTCTTCCACCTATACCTTTCTTTCCGCAAAAACCATGTTCGACACCTTTGAGGGTAATACTGAAGGTTGCTATCTGTACAGCAGACACTCCTCCCCTTCCAATCTCTATTTGGGTGAGGCCATGGCCCAACTGGAAGGCACGGAATCGGCCAATGTGTTTGCCAGTGGTATGGGTGCCATCAGCGCTGTGGTTTTTCAACTTTGCGATACGGATGACCATATTGTTTGCAGTAGGACCATTTACGGGGGCACCTATGCCTTTTTGAAAAACTTTGTGAAGAAGTTCAACATCTCCACTTCCTTTATAGATATCACCAACTTGGACATGGTGGAGCAATCCATCACCCCAAAGACCAAAATGATCTATTGCGAAGCCATCAGCAATCCCCTTTTGGAAGTAGCGGACATCGCAGCCCTTTCCAAATTGGCCAAGAAACATGGTATTCCTTTGGTGGTAGACAATACCTTCTCCCCCTTGAACATCAACGCGGCCCAATTGGGTGCGGACATTGTCATCCACAGTCTTACCAAGTTCATCAATGGCAGCAGTGACTGCGTAGCGGGTGCAGTTTGTGCGTCAAGTGATTTCTGCCTTGGATTGAAAGATGTGAATAACGGAGCGGGAATGCTCATGGGAAGTACTTTGGACAGTCTTCGGGCGGCATCCATCCTCAAAAACATGCGTACGCTACACATCCGCATCAAAAAGCACAGTGAAAACGCCCTCTACTTGGCACAAGAATTTGAAAAGGATGGTTTAAAAGTGGTCTATCCGGGATTGGAAAGTCACCCCGGACACAAACTGATGAAATCCCAAATGAATCCCGAATACGGTTTTGGTGGACTGCTCACCTTGGACGTAGGTTCCGTAGACCAAGCGAATGCCCTCATGGAACTCATGCAAACCCAAAAACTGGGCTATTTGGCGGTGAGCCTCGGTTTCTACAAGACCCTTTTCAGCGCATCGGGCAGTTCCACCTCTTCGGAAATTCCCATTGAGGAACAGGAAGCATTGGGATTGTCTCAAGGACTTATCCGGTTTTCCATTGGATTGGACAACAATATCCATCAGACCTATTTGGCCATGAAGAGCTGTATGGAAAAATTGGGGATTCTGTCCCTATCCCCTTCTGCTACGGATTAAACGATAAAAAGGCGTTTGGAGAACAAGGTTCAAAATCGTAATATTACCTCTTAACAAACTCAGACCACATGCCAAACAAAGAGGAAAAGCCAAA
>JAUICT010000162.1 GCA_030429325.1 Bacteroidia bacterium | reverse complement strand
AAACTTCATGGATAAGCAAATCAATACAAATTTTGAAGAGGCCATATTTGCTGGTGGCTGTTTTTGGTGTACGGAAGCTGTTTTTCAACGGTTAAATGGTGTAGAACAAGTGATTTCGGGTTATACAGGAGGCTCAATCAAGAACCCGGCATACCGGGAAATCTGTACAGGACGTACTGGGCATGCCGAGGCCATCAAAATTACCTTTGACCCATCAAAAGTTTCTTATGTGGAATTGTTGGAAGTATTTTTTGCCACCCATGACCCCACTACATTGAACCGACAAGGGAATGATGTGGGCACGCAATATCGCAGTGAAATCTTTTACACGTCCCAAGAGCAAAAACAACAAGCGGAAGAATTTATTGCTTTGTTGGAAAAAGAACAGATTTTTGCTTCGCCCATTGTAACTGCCATTTCAGAAGAAAAGCCTTTTTACAATGCTGAAGTAGAACATCAAAATTACTATAACGACCATAGGGAACAACCGTATTGCCAGGTTATCATAGACCCCAAAATAAAAAAATTGAATACTTATTATTCGAATAAGCTAAATACTGCCAAATAAATTTATGTCACCATACAGAAACCTAGAAGAGTACAACATAGAAATCACCAATGAAGTAAAAGACCACTTTGCTAAAATCGTGGAAGACATTGGTGAAGATGCAGAACGCGATGGTCTTATAAAGACACCTGAACGTGCAGCAAAAGCTATGCTTTTCCTTACCCAGGGATACAAGCAAGATGCTACGGAAATCCTTAAAAGCGCCATGTTCGCGGAGAGCTATGACGATATGGTGATCATTAAGGATATTGAGGTGTATTCCCTTTGTGAGCACCATATGCTCCCTTTCTTTGGGAAGGCCCACATAGCGTATATTCCCAATGGACATATTGTTGGACTGAGCAAGATACCTCGTGTAGTGGATGTTTTTGCCCGCCGATTGCAAGTGCAGGAGCGCTTGACCCACGATATTTTGGAATGTATAAACAATACACTAAAGCCCAAAGGAGTGGCCGTGGTCATTGAAGCCGCCCATATGTGTATGATGATGCGAGGAGTACAAAAACAAAATTCGGTCACTACAACTTCTGGTTTTAGGGGGCAGTTTGAAAAAATTGAGACACGAAATGAGTTTCTTAAACTAATCAGTTCAGATTTATCCTAAGGCATTTTCCCATTTCATTTGGATTTTCTATTTTACCACGATGACAGAAGAGAAAGACCCAAAGTACCGTAACCTGCTTTTAGGGATTTTGTTCGATGGTATAGGAATGCTTTCGTTCGCAATTCCAGGGATTGGTGAATTTTCAGATATAATATGGGCTCCCATAGCAGGTTGGCTTATGACCAGACTTTACAAGGGCAGGGTAGGGCAAGCGGCCGGTCTCATTACCTTTACAGAAGAGCTGATTCCCGGGATGGATGTGGTGCCCACCTTCACGTTGACTTGGATTTATACCTATCTTCTGAGCAAAAAAAAGAGCAACAAGTAAATTACCTGTTGCCCCTTCAAAAATAGAATTCTTCTTTTTAAAGCCCGATACTCAAGTTAAAGGCAATATTCCTCCCCATATTGGCAATACCATCGGTTTTTAATCGGGATAGGTGAGAGATATAATTCTTATCAAAAAGATTGTTACCACTAATTTTGTACCCTACAAGTTGATTGAATATTTTTAATTCACCACCAATTCCCATATTGAATAGGCTGTAACCCGGCGTACTAGTTTCAAAAGTGGCCACTTTATTCTGGTCAAATACGGATTGAAGCGTGGCAAAGGCATAACTTTTGGATTTTGTCCCCTTGATTGTGTTCCATTCCACACGAAGGGTATTGTTCCACCGGTTTGCTGGTATCAACGGAAGGTCAGTCTTATCTTCCAGTTCTCCGAATACCATATCAAAACTGCTTTCAAAATGAAGCCAATCCAAAGGATGCGGGTGCAAGTGAAAACCAAACTCACCTCCATACAATTTTGCATCTTGTTGCTGGAAAACATAGATAGGATTGTCGTCTCTAAACACACCGGTAGGTTGTAAATAGATATAATCGCTCACCGTGTTATAAAAAGCGTTGGCATACACTTCAATATGCTGGTTTCCATATTCAAGGGCCAAATCTACCTGCACGTTTTGCTCACTATCCAAATCAGGGTTTCCAATTTCCACGCGATTGGCACCACTATGAAGGCCGTTGGAAGTTAATTCGGATAAATTTGGAGCCCTGAATCCGGTGGCCAAGTTCAAACGGAACAAAATATTATCCGTTAAATCGGCTCTATACCCTACCGCAGCATTGAAACTGTAGAAGTTTTTGTCCAAACTTGGAATGTATTCTTCATCCCCAACAATACCACTTTCTTCCCCATTTATAGATCTAAGATCATACCGGAGCCCTAATTGTAGGTCACTTTTGTTAAAGTGAATATGTGATGTGGCCAGCACCCCGAAATCATTGGTTATAGCATTGGGAATCAGCACTTCTTCGCCAAAATTCTCATTCTTTTGGTGCATACCCTGTACACCAAAAATCGTGGTCATACTGCCCCATTGGGGGTTGAATTGCACGTTATAGTTAAACGTGCTCAAGTCCATATCCAAGGCGGGGCCTTCCTCACCCTCTTCATGCTCTTCTTCCTCATGTTCCTCCTCTTCGTGTTCTTCACCTTCTTCATGTTCGTGTTCGTGCTCATGATCATGATGTTCCTCAAATTCTTTTCTATCATTGAAAATATACCCGAACGTAGCCTCAAGGCTAGACTTTCTAAAGAAAAAATTGGTTTTTGAACTCAATATATGGGTGGCTATTTCCTGATTGGGCAATAAAGGATCCCGCTCATTGTCCTGTACGCCAATTTCCTCTGGAATGCCCAGATTGGATTCATTGTAGTTATACCGTAGCTCTGTTTTAAATTTTGTTGCCTGATAGGCTACTCCGGTTTTTATGTCTGCTTCATTAAACCTGGAATTGGTAACTCCGGTACCATCTCCCGTTTCATAATCTGCATTGGAGGCATAGGCACCCCTGACCAAAAACTTAAACTTGTTACCCGAGGTCTTGAATCCTGCATTGGCCCCATAGCCTAATGTATTGGTAAAATAGTTCAGGTTGATGTCGCCCGAAGTCTGATTTGGTAGTTCAAAGCTTTCAGGATTTAAGTAGAGTACTCCTCCTAGAGCATCGGAACCATAGAGTAGGGAAGCAGGGCCTTTAATAACTTCTACGCTTGAAATACCGGCATCGTTGATGCCGAGACCGTGCTCACCACCAAATTGCTGATTTTCCAATCGAACCCCTTGGGTATATACCAAAACCCGATTGAAGCTAAGCCCACGAATGACGGGTTTTCCAATTCCCACCCCTGTGGAAACTGAGGTTACCCCGGGAATGGTTGCAATTCCTTCGGCTAGGGTAATTGCGCCCTCACTTTTTATTTCAGCGATGGACTTTTGTTCCACCTTCATCACGTTTTCACGTTGAAGTTTATGGAAAGGGGTAGAGAGGACAACCTCGTCAATTTCAATGGCTGAAGGGACCATGGCATAATTGTAGGTGTTGGTCCCTGAATGAATCTCCAGGGTTGTGGAATGGGTTTCATAGCCTAAATAAGACACTACGAGTTTATAAGATCCTTCAGGTAGGCCATTTATGGTATAGGAACCATCGGCATCAGTAATCGCTCCTTTTTCCAATTGGGGTATATAAACGGAGACCTGTTCTATAGGTTGTCCGTTTTCCAAATCTGTTATGTTACCTGTAACTGTACTTTGTGCAGCTATATATAGTGGGGCCAATGCCAAAAGCATTGACATAAACAATGGTTTCATTATAAAAATACTACGTTGTTAAATGCGTTGAATAGGAATAAAAACTATAATGAACCAGCAGGGGGAGCACGTAAGGTAAGATGTTCTCTATGTTGAGATTTTAAAAAAGAGTTGTAGAAACTGTGTTGATGGCCAATATTAGATATGTCCAGAGAAACATCATCAAAGGAAGAAGCAACAAATACTTTGGAAGTCAAGGTGAAATCATGGAATTCACAATGGATATCAGCCTCATGGATGTGCTTTGTGCCCTCAGCAATGCAACGTTTTTCCTTGGAGTGCCCAAAAAGTGAATGCGATAGCTTTACTGCCGATGGGGTAAGTATCCCCAAGGCCAGTACAAAGGAAACGACAGCAATAATGCGTTTAGGAAGCAATGAGGTCATTTTGGCAAAGTAACCTATCCGAATACTTTTTCTGTGTTAACAAAACCATAAAACTACGGAAGGAGAAATCCTAATCCCATGCGTTTCAACATTTTCTTTTCAAATTCCCAGAAGAATTTGAACTGTCCGAATAGCCATCCCACTAAAACCAGAATAAGTTGGTAAACCGGGAATATCAAAAGAATACGTGCGGTCCAATAAATAGTACCATGGGTGTTATTTTCTCCAAGCCCCATCCATTCGACCAATGGCCCGGCGAGTTTACCGGAAAGGCTTCCTGTAATGGCAAAGACAATGAAAATAGCGATCATTTCCCATTTATGGGAAACTTTCCATTTATGCTCCAATTTTTTAAAACACCAGAGGAAGAAACGCATCATCAGAAAATACAACCCTATGGTAGAACCAACTGTAAAAACCCACTCCAAGGGGCTATTATTGAGGTTAAGGGTGTGCAACAAACGTCTGGATATCCAGTAGGCGGTAAGTAAAACCAAGGCAAAGCCCAAAAATGGGAAAAGAAGTTGCCAGTTGCTATGAATTTCCCAGCGGTTCTTTATTTTTTTCATCGGCAAGAATGTTCCGATGCAAAAATACGGTTTTAAATCCTTGGAAGAAAGGGACCAAGACGTTGTTTGTACTTCCGTTGAAAATAAACGAAGTAATTATAGAGTTTGTAGTTTACCTCATACCCGTAATCAATATTCGGGTCATAATTGATTTGGAGCATGTAAAGGTTAGGATTGAAATTCATGGGTTGCATTACACGTCTGTTCCATTCCATGACAAGAATATTGTTCCTGTTTTCCAAAAAAGGTTGGGAGTAATAGCCTTCAGGTCTGGCTATGCTCATGAGCCATGTATAGAATCCTGGTTCAATGATGATGATTTCATATTCAGTTTCCTCATCCTTGATTTCTACTTCTTTTTCTTCCTGCGAATTGAAAACAGCTTGCTCTTCGGCAGTAATATCCAAGGCTTCTTTTTGTGCAGAGCAGGACACCAAAAAGCCAAAAGTGGCAAAAAAGGCCACAGCTAGGGATAAAATTCTCTTTTTCATAGGTTTAAGGTACAAAAAAAGCCATTTGAAAATTCAAATAGCTTTGTTAAATATCGTTAAGGGAAGGTGCTATTTACCAAAAAGACCGCCCAATATTCCGCCTAGGCCACCTTTCTTCTGTCCGCCACTGTTCAATACCATTCCAGCCAAGTCGTCAATGACACTTCCATCACCATCGGAATCTAAAAAAGTTTCAATAAGGGATTGTTGCTTGGTAGCGCTTCTACCACCACCCATAAGTCCACCCAAGAGACCGTTTAGCCCATCAGGGCTGTTTACATTTTGCTGTCGCGTCTGTTTTCCCAAATATCCCAAAAGGATAGGGGCCGCAATTTTAAGGATTTGTGAAATGGTCCCGGCATCCAGACCGGATTTGCTGCTCAGGGCGTTTTCCACTTGAGGCTGTTTTGCTCCAAAAACATGTCCCAAGATTCCGGCACCATCATCCATTACATTTTGGTCCACTCCACCACCA
>JAUICT010000161.1 GCA_030429325.1 Bacteroidia bacterium | reverse complement strand
AATAAACAATGGGCAATAAACAATGACTAATGAACAATGATCAATACCCCAACTTCTGGCGTACCCGTTCCAAAACCCCATTGGCCACCTTTTGGGCCTTTTGGGCGCCAATGGCCAAGGCTTGATCCACCTCATGCAAGTGGTTCATGTAGTAGTCGAACTTTTCACGGGGCTCTTTAAACTTCTCCACGATAAGCTCGTACAAGGCCTGTTTGGCATGTCCGTAGCCATAATTGCCTGCCAAATAGTTGGCACTCATCTCTTCTATCTGTTCAGGAGTGGCCAAAAGTTTGTAAAGGGCAAAGACATTATCCTTGCTCGGGTCTTTGGGTTCTTCCATGGGCGTACTGTCCGTTACTATGCCCATAATCTGTTTGCGCAACTTTTTGTCCGGTTGAAATAGGTTGATGAGATTGTTGCGACTCTTGCTCATTTTCTCCCCATCAGTGCCGGGAACGTACATGGTTCCTTCATGGACCTTGCCCTCCGGCATTATGAAGGTTTCCCCCATTTGATTATGGAATCGGGAGGCCACATCGCGGGTCATTTCCAGATGTTGCAATTGGTCTTTCCCTACGGGAACAATATCGGCATCATACAATAGAATGTCGGCGGCCATGAGCATGGGGTAGGTGAAGAGTCCGGCATTTACATCTTCCAACCGATCGGCCTTATCCTTGAACGAATGGGCGAGTGTTAACCGCTGATATGGGAAAAAGCAGCTAAGGTACCAGGCCAGTTCGGCGGTCTGTGGCACATCGCTCTGGCGGTAAAAAACGGTTTTGTCTATATCCAGCCCAAATGCCAACCAAGCTGCTGCAATGGCATAGGTGTTGCTTCGCAACAGTTCCCCATTTTTAATTTGGGTGAGCGAATGCATATCAGCAATAAAAAGAAAGGAATCGTTATTGGGGTCTTTTGCCATTTCAATGGCAGGCATTATAGCACCCAAGATATTTCCCAAATGGGGAGTTCCTGTACTTTGGATTCCGGTGAGGATACGGGCCATGTTA
The DNA here is from genome assembly GCA_030429325.1 of Bacteroidia bacterium. Classification (GTDB taxonomy): domain Bacteria; phylum Bacteroidota; class Bacteroidia; order Flavobacteriales; family Flavobacteriaceae; genus Flagellimonas. Next base: position 4,765 of record JAUICT010000161.1, on the reverse strand, counting down.
CGTTTTTGCCCGTAAAAATACGTATCCGAAGGGGATAAAAAAAGCGGCAAAAGCCGCTAATTTGTTTTCTTTGGAAAAGCTACTTCTTAAACAGACTGGCCACAAAAAGAAGGACAACTGCCCCAATGACGCCGGTAAGTAGATCACCAATGACCCCAGAGCCTATGTGGATGCCCAAAGTGCCAAAAAGCCAATTGCCCACAATACCGCCCACAATACCAAGAATAATGTTCAACAAAACACCAAAGCCGCCTCCTTTCATGATTTTTCCAGCAAGCCAGCCTGCAAGTGCTCCGATCAATAATGCATAAAGTAATCCCATTGCTACAAGTTTTAATGGTTAGCCTTATAAAGATATTGAAAAATTCTACTTTAGGAACATGCCTTCATTTCTTTGAAAAATAGGTGCTGTTTTTAAGAAGTATTGGTCAAATCTCTATGGCCAGTTTTAAAATCACTTTGGTGCCCATAGGATTTCCCTTGGAATCCTTCTTGTCAATTATTTCATAATTATTGGATGTTTTTCCACTTGAATCTAGTCGGAGCTTGCTTACCTGCATGCCTCTTGACTTTTTCTTTTTTTGTTGCCAAGGGCCATTATCCTCTGTTGCCTGCCTTCCCACTCCGGTATCATCTATGGTGCAGACCAATAGGTTGCCTTCCATATTGAAATCAATGGTCAGTTTTTTTTCGCCATCCTGCTTTGGCAACAATCCATGTATTATGGCATTTTCGGCAAAGGGTTGGCAAATCATGAATGGGATTTCAATGGAAGCTGTATCTATGTCTGTTTTGCAATTTATCTCGTAAGAAAAAGCATTGTCAAACCGTAATGATTCCAGTTCCAAATAGTCATTGAGCATTTTTATTTCCATTTCCAAGGTGGCATTCGACTCAAAAGAGCTTTCCAAAACATTGCGCACCAAACGACTGAAATTGGATAAGTATTTTAAAGCTGAAACCGTATTGTTTTTTATGACCAGGTTTTGAAGTGAATTCAGGGCATTAAAGATAAAGTGCGGATTTATTTGAGCTCTCAGAGCCTTGGTTTTTTCGGCCAGCGCATTTTGCTGAAGTTCCAAATTCCTTTGGAACTCCAAATATACCTTGTAATTCAAGCCGACGCTAAAAATCAAGACTTCAAAAGAACACCCCACCAATAAATAAAGCCGGCTGTTTAAGAGAAGTCCGTCATTTGGGTCGGCATAATAGGCATGGAGTATGTAGGCAATGATAAAGGAAAATGAAGCTGGTATCACAAAATAGGCCTGGACATTTTTTGCGTTGAAGATGATGTAAATCAACCCAAGCGCAGAAAGCACAAAGACAGCCTTCATAAAATAGGCGTTGATAAAGATCAGGCCATCCATGTAGTTAAAGAGATACAGGACCACGATCAATAGTATTGGCACAAAAATCAAAGACATGATAATGTACATCAGGGAATGGATTTTAGGATAGTCTTTTTTGGTTCCCAGATAGTATATAAAAAAGAAGCCGTAGCAAACATTGGCCAATTGTATCACACTCTGCGATATCCAGTGCTGCAATAAATGGTTTTCACTAAAAATGGAATCGTAGATGTTGAGGATGTCACCACAAACATAGAAGTACAGAATAAAGATATACATGGAGTAAAAAAGAAATTCCGGTCTTCGGAGATAGAAGTAAAAGGTAAGTGTGGATAACCAAATAACAAGACAAAGGCCTGTAAAACCAAAATAAGGCCATAGTCTTTTTAAATCGCTCAGAGTATAGTTTGTTTTGCTAGATTTTGCGAGAAGGCTAAACTCCCAATTCTGTATGCTTTCGTAAAAGGTGATGCGCTTTGCTCTTATATACAAGTATCTGTTGTCGATTAAACCATCGGTACCCAGTTTAACTTCGGAATAATAATTTTCAAAAGGTATTTTTTCACTTTCTGAGTCCTTGTCAAAATAGCCTATGGCCTTTTTAGTAACATGGTTCGCTTTCCAGTAATACAGACTGCCATGATCAAAAGTGTTCATCTTTAAATACAGGCTGTCATTTTCACTAAACGAGTCCATGAAACCTGTAAAGTCAAGCCGAATCCAATAAAACTCACCTGGAGCGGTTCTCTCGGTGAAAGAAGAAGATGGTTTAAAATTTCCTCCAATGGGTACGTTATCAATGGAATCCCCTTTCAGGTTGTCTTTGAACACCTCAAAAGGAATTTTCCTATCTTCTTGCATATTTGCATGAAGCGTAGAGCCCCAGCCAAAAACAATAATGAAAAAAGAAAGCCAACGGTTCATTTACTTTTTTACGTTAGATTAGATGTCGAGGTTCCTTCTAAACCTTAAGATAGCCATTTAAATTATTAGTATTGAGAGTTTTATATAAACAGCAGCTTTTTGGAAAGAAAATGAACACAAGGCAAATAAGAATCTTTATCGATTTAGTATTGGTGCTTATAGTTTTCATCTAACTATTTTTAACAAAACTTGGAGGATTAAAGGTTATATATTAAATACATGGCTCTTTTTTTTAAAAACATAGGTCATACAATTTATAGGATTTGGTTTTACGTGCTGGTGGCCGTTCCCATTTTTGTTTTTTTTCCTTTTTTACTGTTGGCCACAATATCGGAAAAGACTTATTCCCAATTTTTCTGGATGGCCAAAAACTTATGGGCAAAGCCCATTCTATACGGTATGGGATGCTTCCCAAAGATAATACGGGAGCAAGATATGGAAAAAGGGAAGAGCTATATGTTGGTGGCTAACCATACCAGTATGTTAGACATTATGCTGATGCTGGTGGTGAGCAAAAACCCCTTTGTTTTTGTGGGTAAAAAGGAACTGGTCAAGATTCCAGTTTTCGGGTTTTTTTACAAAAGAGTCTGCATTATGGTGGACCGCGAGGATGTGCGGAGTAGGACCGGGGTATATCGGCGGGCGCAACGACGGTTGGACCAAGGCTTGAGCATTTGCATATTTCCTGAGGGGGGAGTGCCCGAGGAACATATTCTTCTGGATGAATTCAAGGATGGGGCCTTTAAAATGGCCATTGCCCATAAGATACCTATAGTCCCGATTACGTTTTATGACAACAAAAAACGTTTTTCTTTTACATTTTTTAGTGGAAGGCCTGGCAGGATACGTGCCAAAGTGCACCATTTTTTTGAAACCGGGATATTGGCGGAAGAGGATAAATCAACCCTGAGGGAAGAGGTAAGGGGGGTAATTTTAAAAGAGCTGACTGAAAGTTTATAAAGATTGACTCAAATAAGATTGGGAAGTTTTAAGGCCATGTTCCTGATATATTCGCCTTCATTGCTGGATTCTGTAATGGTATGGGTAATGTTATACGGTTTCAAGGTGTTCAACAAATCAATTTGATCTTGCCATTGCAAAATATTCTGTCGGTGTTCAGGATGATTTTCGGAGAATGCTCCAGTATTTTGTTTTTTGTGTTGGACCTCCATAGTGACCGAGTTTTCAAAAACTTTGAAAGTGATTTTGAAATGCTGGTTCTTTTGTTGGTTGGACATGGACTGTTCTATGGTGTTTTCAAAAAAAGTTTGCACCACAAGGGATGGAATTATAGCTTCATCTACTTTGTCTGAACCTTCGGAAATGGCTATTCCAAAATCAAACGAGTCATCGTAACGGAGCTTCTGGAGTTTCAGGAATGCATTCAGCATATCAATCTCTTCCTTGAGGGATACAGTGTCCCGTTCCAATTGTTTTAAATAAAACCGAATCAATTTGCTGAAGGTTGATAAGTATTCCAAGGCCAACCTCTTTTTTTCCGAAGTGATGAAATACTGGATGGAATTGAGTGCATTGAAAACAAAATGTGGATTTAATTGGGAGTTCAATGTTTTCAGCTTCAACGCCAGCATTTCTTCCTTAATTTCAAGTAATCTATCCTTTTCTTCCATCAAGGCCAAATTGTCCCGGACACTTTTAATTTTTATGGCGCAGATGGATGCAATGGCCGAAAGCATTTTAAGGTGATGGGCAGTAAAAAAATTGGCTTGGGGGTGTTCACAATCAATGACCCCGTAAATAGTGTCTTCATACATAATGGGCACACAGATTTCGGAAAGCCGTGGAGCATCATCTTCTATATACCTATGATCTTTTGATGTGTCTTTGATGATTTCTGCTTGCCCACTTTGGGCCACATATCCAGTAATGCCATCCCCAATATTTATTTCAACGGGATTGTACAATTTCTGGTCTTTTGGATTTTTTGGACCATAGGCTGCTTTTTGTACAAGTAACCGGTTATCATGGTCCAACAAATACACCACACAGTCCACAAAACCGAGTTTGGCAATACAGTTTTTGGCCAAATCCCATAGGATATCCTCTTCATTAGCCTTTCCCATCAATGATTTTGAAAAATAAATGAGAATATCCTCAAACTGCTCATTCATAGGTTGATATAGGTTAGTTTACAGGCATAATGTACTAAATATTTTTTTAGATGGAGCCAAAAAAAGTGCTCCAAAGTCTGGAGCACTTAAGTGATTGCCTAAAGGGGCAATCTTCCTAACCAACTTCTTTATTGCTAGAATTTAAAGCTGACACCGCTGTATACACCCAAGGAAAAGGGTTGAAATTCCCCAGCTGTTTTGGAAAAGGTGTTCATTTGATATTTAAAGACAGGCTCTATATTAAGCTGTACTTTGGGGGTAAACTTGTAATTGAATCCCATACCAAAATTGGCACTGAAGTTTACGTCATTGGCATTAGTGGCCTCTCCAATTTCGGTAACCAAACCTTTAGATTCC
>JAUICT010000160.1 GCA_030429325.1 Bacteroidia bacterium | reverse complement strand
ATGATTACCGCAAGTCAATTCTATTTTCCATTGTTCGAACAGGAATTGGACAATCATGATATTCCCTTGGAGATTAAATACCTCGCTATCATAGAATCGGCCTTGAACCCAAGGGCTCGATCTAGGGTAGGGGCCAAAGGTTTGTGGCAATTTATGTACGCAACTGGAAAAATGTACGGTTTGGATGTAAGTAGTTATGTGGATGAACGCCACGATCCCATAATGGCAACCAAGGCGGCCAGCAAGTACCTTTCCAAGCTCTATGATATTTTTGATGATTGGGATTTGGCCCTTGCCGCCTATAATTCAGGACCCGGAAATGTGAACAAGGCCATTCGCCGATCCGGAGGATATGAAAATTATTGGAACATACGTCCTTATCTTCCACGTGAAACAGCGGGATACCTGCCTGCATTTTTGGCGACCATGTATATTTTTGAGTATGCGGAGGAACACGGACTTCAATACAAAAAGGCGGACAGACCCTATTTTGAAACGGATACCATCCATGTAAAGAACCTGATTTCGTTTGATCAAATTTCCAAGTTGGTGGACATCAGTACCGAAGAACTGGAAATGCTCAACCCCGCGTACAAGCTTAATATCATACCCAAGGTTAAGGGTAAAAACTATGCACTACGTTTGCCAAAATCCAAGATAGGAAAGTTTGTTGCCAACGAGGAAAAGATTTATGCCTATGTGAAGCAAGAAATGGAATCTCAAGAGAAGCCATTGCCACAAATGATTACCGCCAACGACCAAATACGCTATAAAGTTAAAAGTGGCGATTATTTGGGCAAGATTGCCGAGCGGTATGGTGTAGGGGTAAGCCAAATCAAGAGATGGAATGGTTTAAGAAGCAACAACCTCAGAGTAGGACAACGGTTGACCATCTTTCCAAGAAAACCGTATATCCCAAAGAAAACGGCAACAGCCAAAACGAGTACTTCAAAGCAATCTTCCGGAAGTGTGGCAAGCAACTCAAAGGTACATACGGTACAGCCAGGGGATTCCCTTTGGACCATATCCAGAAAATATCCTGGAGTTTCTGTTGAAAATTTACGAGAATGGAACGGTCTTAGCAGTAACAACCTAAAACCGGGCACAAAACTTAAATTGTGCGATTGTTCTTCGTAAATTTAGCTTGATATGAAAAAATTCGGAACACTGTACTGCACCATACTTCTTTTGGTGCTATGGTCTTGTAAAGACTCTGGATCAAAACAAAAATTTCTTCCTCCGTCAACTGGAGGTATCAATTCGTTAATGGTAGTGATGGACACCGAACTGTGGCAGAGCGGTGTTGGGGACAAGATAAGGGAACATTTTGCCGCCCAAGTTTTGGGAGTCCCCCAAAGAGAGCCAATCTTTACCATAACGCAGTTACCGCCAAGGGTGTTCAAAGGAGCAACCACCTACTCCAGATCTATTCTCATTGTGGAGCAAGATACCACCTCTTTGGCGCACATAAAATCAAACGTGTATGCCACTCCCCAAAAAATTGCTGTGGTCACGGGAAGGAGCCATGAAGAATTAGTGCAGAATTTGGATTCATTGGCTCCAAAAGCCGTTTCTACATTTAAACAACTGGAAATAGAAGAGGCCCAAAGGCGATTTAAACGCTCTCTAAGCAAGGATAAGGCGCTGCAAGAAGAATTTGGTCTAAGCCTTGAAGTCCCCTCTTTGTATAAAGTAGGAAAGCGTGAAAAAAACTTCGTGTGGATGGATATCCAAATCCCAAAAGGCACAATGAATGTTATAGCTTATGAAATGCCCTGGGACAGCTTTTCAAATGATTCCACTTTTGTGGAAGATATTGTAAAGATGCGCGATTCCATCGGGAAAAAATATGTGCCTGGACCGTATGAGGATACATTCATGATGACGGAAAAAGCGTTTGCCCCCTATATCTTCCCCACGGAAATAGGCGGGAAAAAGGGTGTTGAGGTCAGAGGGATATGGGAAATTAACGGATACCCAATGGCAGGGCCTTTCTTGACCTACATTATAAATGATGAAGAAAACAAGAGAAAAATGGTGTTGGAAGGCTTTACATTTGCTCCCTCGGCTGAAAAGCGGGATTATATGTTTGAACTGGAAGCCATTTTAAGGACAGTAAATTTTACCCCTACCCCATAAAAGCTGATCGGAGAACACATACAGAAAAGCCCAAAATATGATAGTTTTGGGCTTTTTTGTTTTTTGTATGGTATTTTGATATGGTTCTCTCAGTCAAAAGCAAAGCCAGTGGCTATTCTATAAACAAAAGCGTAGAGTACAATAAAGAACATTACAAAACTGAACCAAGCAAATACCCTAAAATACTTCTCGATAATAATATGTCCTAGATTTCGGAATGCTTCCAAATAAATTTCTTTAACGAGTAATAATTTTTTCATAAGTAAGATTTAAAGATTTAAGACTTAGCAAAGGTTTAGATTTCCAAGCATCGTTAAAAAACTAAAGGATGAAATGCCTAAAAAGGAAGATAAAAGTGGGACGTAACCCTTCGGAATCCACAAAACATAAGCATTCATCGATGAATGACCTTAGAGTGTGGTGTTGTTTGGCGGGAGAAATAGTCGATGTACGGCATTTACCAAATAAAAAAGCCCCGATATTATCGGGGCGCTATGTTTTATTGACGAACTATGATGAATTCTGAACGACGGTTTTGTTGATGTCTTTCCTTGGAGCACCGTACTCCATCGGAACAGTCATTCAACAGGCGCTCTTCCCCGTAGCCAATGGCACTTTCAATTCTGGAAGGGTCAATGCCTTGGGATATAATGTAATCCCGTGTAGATTTTGCTCGTTTGTCCGAGAGGTATTTGTTATAAGAACTACTGCCTATAGCATCAGTATGTGCCTCAATTTTAATGACCATGCTTTTGTACTCGTTCAATACGGCCACAAGCTTGTCAAGTTCTTTGGCTGCTCTTGGCCGAATGGAATATTGATCAAAATTAAAATGAATGGCATCTGGCTCCAGTACAACAATACTCTTTTCCTTATCAATGATTTCCTTAAGTTGTTTTAAGGACTGGGAGACCTCAATACGTTCATTTTTCTTGGTCACGGCTTTGGTTGTATCCTCAAAATATCCTTTTCTGGATGTTTTGATCGTGTATTCGGTATTTGTGGTCAGGTCTTTAAAATTATAGTTTCCATTGGTGTTGGTCATCGCTTCGGCAACAAGAACCCCTTCATTGTTCAATAAGGCCACTGAAGCCTCGGAAATTGGTTTACCGGTTATGGCATCCTTCACCGTGCCCACAATGGTATTTTTATTTAGCACATAAACGAATGAGTAAATATCGTCGTCACCCTTGCCTCCCTTTCGGTTCGAAGCAAAATATCCTTTTTCACCAGTAGCATCAATAATATATGAAAAATCATCCCTATTGCTGTTCACAGGTTGACCAAGGTTGAAGGCAGGACTAAATAAATTATCGGCAAAATCGGCCTTGTAAATATCCAATCCACCAAATCCCATAGCCCTGTCAGACGAAAAATAGAGTGTTCCCTCCGTTACATAAGGAAACATTTCCTTTCCTTGGGAGTTAATTCCCCTCCCTAGATTTGTAGGCTCGGAGAAAGTGTTGTTTTCCAAAATATCCGCAACATAGATATCCGTTTGCCCATAACCACCAGGACGATCGGAAACAAAGTAGATTTTCTTTCCATCGGAACTTATGGCAGGGTGTCCTGTGGAATAATTTTCACTATTGAAAGAAACTTCTCGACCCTCGGTCCATTCTCCATTTATGAGTTTGGACACATAAATTTTTAGGTGATTGATGCCGTTTTTTCCACGTTTTAGTTTTTTTCCGTAATTGTTTCTGGTGTAGTACACAGTTTTTTGATCAGGGGAAAAAGCAATGGACGCTTCGTGATATTTTGTGTTGATGGTCTTTGAAAATTTCTTCGGACCCATAAAGCCAGTTCCTCCAGAATTTCCTTTAGCAACATAAAGGTCTAGAAAGGGCTGGTTGTTCCAACGATACCTCCTTGTAGTAAGGAACGAGGTGTCCCTTGCCGAAGCAAATACCACATCAGTGTCTTTGTGGAACATTGGGGCAAAATCTGAATACTTTGAGTTGATAGACAGGTTTTTGATTTCGACTGAAGCGGCACCTTTCCATGTATTTGGAACTGTTTTTTCCAATTCGTTGAGGGGCTCTTTCCTTTTTTGCCGGAACAACTTAGTGAGTTTGGCAGCTCTTCTATATTTTCCCAATCCCTTTAAACTATGGGTATATTTAAAGAAACGGTCCTCGGTGATTTCATCAGGATACCGTTCATATAATTCATTGTACCACGTATAGGATTTTTCTAGATTTCCGCTGTAATAATGGGAGTCACCCGCTCGCGAAAGCAGCTTATAGGTATGCTCTTCCTCACTCTTTTCAAGTACTATGTCGTATAAGCGAGCTGCTTCGGCATACCACATTTTTTCAAAGTACTCGTCGCCTTTCTTTATGAGTTTGGCTGTAGTGCCTTTTTTTCGGATAAACTTGGCCAATTGCTTTCGGTCAAGGTTATCCAAGTGGTTTACCCCGTTGGTTTTATCAGGAGAACTCCAGTCGTCCCCATTCTCGAATGTAGAGACACTGTCCCCATCAAATTGCAAAAGAGATATCTCTTGGGATTTTACCCCAAGGGTAATTATAAAAAGAAAAGGTAAAATCAGTTTTTTCATTGCACTCTGTCTGCGCAGCTAATCAATTATTTGATTAACTGGAGGCTAAGCAAAGAGAGCTTAACGTCGTTTTCAAACGCTAAAATAAGATAAGGTAAAAGTTGGACTAACTTTTTGTTGTGAAAGATGGAATTTATGGCATGTACACGACAGAATTGTGGTTCTTTATCGAAAACCCCCAATAAACACGAGGGTTTGCACGGCCAAAAAACCTAAGGAATGATAGGGGGATTACTTTGTCTCGTTACCACCTTCTAATTTTTCCTCCTCTTTGGATGCATCTTTGAATTCTTTGATGCCGCTGCCCAAGCCCCTCATTAATTCGGGTATTTTTTTGCCTCCAAAAAGCAAAAGAACCACGACTACAATAAGTACAATTTGCCATGGACCAAGCATACCAAGTAAAATAGTTTGAGCAATCATAATGTCAAAACCTTTAAAAGTGAAAGGTAAAATTACTAAAAAGAACTGTAAGCGCCATCGTATTAACGAAAATTAGCAAAAGTGGACACTATTGTTAAAGAGTTGTGGCCCCAGTATTTTAAAAAGCTTAACATCAATATTAAAATCTAAGATTATCTTTGTTGATCATGGCAAAGGAGAAGAAGAAAAGAAAAGAGATCAAACGAAAGCTGCTGCACAAGTATCGCTTGGTGATTCTCAATGAGAGTACTTTCGAGGAAAAGATTTCGTTCAAGCTCAGTAGGTTGAACGTTTTTGTGACCGGGATGCTTTTCATCATCGTTCTAATAGGCTTTACCACTTTACTTATTGCATTTACCCCGCTTAGGGAGTATATACCCGGATATTCCTCTACTAGATTGAAACGCCAGGCCACGGAACTTACTTATAAAACAGACTCTTTGGTGAACGTGTTAAATTATACCAATGGGTATTTGGACAATGTTAGAAAAGTGCTCCGCGGGGATATTGAAAACAATGAAGCCAATCGGGATTCCCTTTTTGAGCAGTACAAACTTGACCCCTCTACTGTGGATTTAACACCGATACGACAAGATTTATTGTTAAGGGAAGAAGTAGAACTAGAGGACAAGTACAATCTTTTTGAGCGGAATATTGAAAACGTTGGAACG
>JAUICT010000159.1 GCA_030429325.1 Bacteroidia bacterium | reverse complement strand
CAGGTCCATCATTTATAGGTAGCGTTTAAGTTGGGTGATGTCTTCTTGGCCCACCAAAAGGTTCCAGGTGCGAATGCCAAGCTCGGCCGCCGCATCCGTGTTCTCTTTGGTGTCGTCCACAAACAAGGTTTCGGATGGGGTTAAGTCGTTCTCTTGCAATACAAACTCGAATATTTCGGCATCTGGCTTGCTCATACCCATTTCATATGATAGGTAGAACACCTCAAAGGCATTCTTGAAACGGTTGAACTTTTCCATTCCCATTTGCTGTTTCACACATTCAATATGTAAGTCATTGGTATTGCTCAATAGAAAAAGGCGGTGTTGGTTTTCTTCGGCCAATTGTTCAAGAAAGGTAAGTCGCTCATCGGGAAAATCCTGTAAAATGGCATTCCATGCATAGATTAAATCGGGTTCTTTGGCCTCTGGGAAATACCCTGAGACTTGTTCAAGGAATTTCTTGGAATCCAAAGCTCCTTTTTCATAAGCCAAGAAGAGCAAGCTCAATTCCGGAGTAATGCCCGAAAAACCAAACTTGATCATCTCCCGGGCTATCGCTGGCTTGTCCAGATTGATGAAAACATCCCCAAAATCGAGTATAATATTTTTAATCATTGGTAAAAACGGATAAGGTATCGGTTAAAATAGATTGCTCACCTACAAGACGTCCATAGAGTTTTGGCGCAGGAAGCCCACTTCCAAAAAATGTTTCTCCTTTGAAGATTCGTGCCTCGTCCCATAAATTTTCATTGATAAAGGTCTGAAGAGTACGTGAACCCCCTTCAATAATGATACTGGTTATGGAATGTTGATACAGCACATGGCAAATTTGGGAGGCAATGGCCTTTGAGAAATCGATAATTTCATAAACAATACCTTCGCAATAGCGGGTGGCATCATCGACTTGGGTCAGGATTAGGGTCTTTACGGTTTGGTCCATGACATGAAAAGTCGAATCAATTCTCAAATCCCTGTCCAAAACCACCCTCACCGGGTTTTTTCCGCTCCAATCACGTGTTGTCAGCTTTGGATTGTCCTCCAATACGGTCTGGTTGCCCACCAAAATGGCTTGCTCTTGGCTTCGCCACTGGTGCACCTGTTGTTTAGAATAAGGATTGGTGATCCAAAACGGTTCTGGGGTGCTCTTCCTTAATTTTGGATCCGGGGCTATAAAACCATCTTGGGTTTCTGCCCACTTTAAAATAATGTATGGGCGTTTCTTTTCTTGAAAGGTCAAAAAACGTTTAAGGTGCTCACGGCATTCTTTCTCCAAAACGCCAACCGTGACCTTACAACCCGCCGCTTCCAATTTTTGGATGCCTTTTCCGGCCACCTTGTCGTGAGGGTCTTTGATTCCGATGACCACTTCTGGGATTTTATGTTCCACGATCAAATCAGCGCAGGGAGGGGTTTTTCCATAGTGGGAGCAAGGCTCCAAGAGAACATACAGTATAGCTTTGGGAAGCAGGTTTTTGTCCTTTACGGAGTTGATGGCGTTCACCTCGGCATGAGGACCTCCATATGGGCTGGTATATCCTTCACCAATAATCTTTCCGTTATGCACGATCACACAACCTACCATAGGGTTCGGTGCTGTGCTGCCCAGCCCTTTTTTGCCCAGTTCTATGCATCGGAGGATGTATTTTTGGTGTATCTTCACCCAACAAAAATAGAACAATAAAACGCAATATGAAGGATGCGGTAATCCGTGAGATTACTCCGGAAGATAACGCTCAGGTTGCCCAAGTGGTCCGTAAGGTTTTGGAGGATATGGGGGTGCCCAAGGTAGGAACAGCCTATGCGGATAAGGCCTTGGATGACATGCATGCCGCTTATGATGTGCCCAAATCCACCTACTTTGTTGCGGAGTATGATGGTAGTATCATTGGTTGTGCGGGAATTGCGCCTTTGGAAAACTACGACGGAAACGTGTGCGAACTTCAAAAAATGTACTTTTTGGAAGAAGCTAGGGGGAAGGGACTTGGAGCACAGATGATTACGACATGTCTGGAGAAGGCCAAGACGTATGGTTTTGAAGCCTGCTATTTGGAGACCATGCCTTATATGGAATCGGCCCAAAAGCTCTATCAGCGTAGTGGTTTCGAATATATTGATGCCCCCATGGGCAATACAGGGCATTATTCCTGTCCAGTCTGGATGCTAAAAAAACTGTAATGCTGCTCCAAGAAATCAAGACCATTTTTCATAAAGAATTGGAGGGTATTTATCCTAAAGAGGAAATAGATGCTTTTTTTTACCGATGTATTGAACATTACTTGGGATTCGAACGGTTTGTTCTGGTTGTTCGACCCAACACTACGGTGACCATGGAAGAAGAACAACCCCTGTTTGAAGCTTTGGCACAACTGAAACAAGAACGACCCCTGCAGTATATTTTAGGTACGGCCCATTTCATGGATATGGAGTTTGCCGTCAATGAAGATGTGCTCATTCCCCGACCTGAAACCGAAGAACTGGTACAATGGATTATGGATGATGTGAAGAATCAGACATATGATATCAGAAATCAGACGTCAGAAATCGAACATCGGACATCAGAAATAAGGATACTGGATATAGGCACAGGAAGCGGTTGTATTGCCATTGCCCTCGCCAAATACATTCCCAATGCAAAAGTCTACGCTTTGGATATTTCCGAAAAGGCCCTCGACGTAGCTCGCAAGAATGCCAAAGCCAACACCGTGGACGTTACCTTTTTAAAACAAAGCATTCTTGAACCTGAACCTGAGCTTGCACTTGAGTTTGATATAATCGTCTCCAATCCACCCTATGTCAGGGAGTTGGAAAAAAAGGAGATAAAGAAAAATGTAACCGACCACGAACCCCATTTGGCACTCTTTGTTTCGGATGATGACCCTTTACTGTTTTATAGGGCCATTACCCATTTTGCCAATAAAAACCTGACCAAAAAAGGAAGCTTGTACTTGGAAATCAATCAATATCTGGGAGTTGAAACACAAGCCCTTTTGAAAGCCCATAATTTTTCGGAAATTGAACTCCGAAAAGACATCTTTGGCAATGATAGGATGTTAAAAGGCACTGTAAAATGAACATCGAACAAAAAATCACATCCCTACGGGATGAACTCCGGGAGCACAACTACAAATATTACGTATTGGACCAACCTTCCATTTCGGATTTTGAGTTTGATATGAAACTCAAGGAGCTCCAAAAACTGGAAGAACAGCATCCCGAGTTCCATGACCCAACATCACCATCATTACGGGTTGGGGGAGCGGTAACCAAGAACTTCGAGACCGTGGTGCATGAACATCGGATGTATTCGTTGGACAATTCGTATTCCAAGGAAGATTTGGAGGATTGGGAAAAACGTATCCAACGCATTTTGGGTGATGTGCAGATAGAATTCACCTGTGAGCTCAAATACGATGGTGCTTCCATAAGCCTCACCTATGAAAATGGACAATTGGTACGGGCGGTGACCCGGGGCGATGGTTTTCAGGGTGATGAGGTCACCACGAACATCAAGACCATCAAATCGGTGCCTTTGCAATTGAAGGGGGACTATCCGCAAAAGTTTGACATCCGAGGGGAAATCATTCTTACTCTCGAGGGTTTTGCCAAGATGAACCAAGAACGTATCGAAGCGGGTGAAGACCCCTATATGAATCCACGGAACACGGCTTCGGGAAGCCTTAAACTACAGGACAGTGCCTTGGTGGCCCAACGCCCATTGGAATGCTTGCTATATAGTATCGCAGGAAATAACCTAGGCATAAAAACCCAATTTGAGGTGCTGGAAAAAGCTAGGCAATGGGGATTTAAGGTGCCTACCGTGGCCAAGTTGTGCAAATCCACCCATGAAGTGATGGAGTTTGTGGATTATTGGGATGTACACAGGCATGAACTGCCCTATGAAACCGATGGGGTGGTGATAAAGGTGAATAGCATCCAGCATCAAGAGGAATTGGGCTACACCGCCAAAGCTCCACGCTGGGCCATGGCCTATAAATTTAAGGCGGAACAGGTGTCCACCGTGCTCAATGAAATTACCTATCAAGTGGGGCGTACCGGAGCCATTACCCCAGTGGCCAATCTAGAACCCGTATTGTTGGCCGGGACCACCGTAAAACGGGCTTCCTTGCACAATGCAGACCAGATTGCGAAGCTGGATGTGCGCGAAGGGGACACCGTTTTTGTGGAAAAGGGAGGGGAGATTATTCCCAAGATTATTGCGGTGGATTTCACCAAGCGTTTGGCTGATTCAAAACCTACGCAGTACATTACCCATTGCCCGGAATGTGGCACCGAACTGATCCGGAAAGAAGGGGAGGCCCAGCACTTCTGTCCCAATGACACGGGTTGTCCTCCCCAGATTACGGGTCGAATCCAACATTTTATATCCAGAAAGGCTATGGATATTGAAGGCATGGGCAGCGAAACGGTGGAATTGTTGTTCAAGGAAGGACTGATTGCCAATTATGCTGATTTATACACCCTGACCAAGGAGCAAGTGGTGCCTTTGGAACGAATGGCGGAAAAATCTGCTGAAAATTTGGTCAATGGGGTTGCGGCTTCAAAAAGTATCCCTTTTGAAAGGGTTTTGTTCGCTTTGGGAATCCGATATGTTGGGGAGACTGTTGCCAAAAAATTGGCCAAGGCTTATAAAAATATCGATGCGTTGATGGTGGCCACCCAAGAGGAATTGATTGCTGTGGATGAAATAGGGGAACGGATTGCGGAAAGTGTGATTCGTTTCTTTGCGGAACCGACCAATGTGGCCCTTGTGGAGCGTTTAAAATCCTACGGATTGCAATTCTCGCTGTCGGAAGAACAATTGGAAAATCAAACTGACAAATTGAAGGGACAGACCTTTGTAGTGTCCGGCGTTTTTGAAAGCATCAGTAGAAATGACCTTAAAAAACTCATTGAGGACAATGGGGGCAAGGTAGCTTCCTCCATTTCTTCCAAGACCAGTTTTGTAGTGGCGGGCGACAATATGGGCCCAAGTAAGAAGACCAAGGCGGAAAGTTTGGGGGTTCCCATCATTTCGGAACAAGAGTTTATGGAAAAAGTAAGCGCATGATCCCTAAAAGCTATCCATCATTTCAAAAAACCTTGGAGGAAGGCAAACCTTCATCAGCATGGCCCTTGGCCCTTCAGGCTTTGTGGTATGATGCCCATGGAGATT
Source organism: Bacteroidia bacterium (assembly GCA_030429325.1). Classification (GTDB taxonomy): domain Bacteria; phylum Bacteroidota; class Bacteroidia; order Flavobacteriales; family Flavobacteriaceae; genus Flagellimonas. Next base: position 628 of record JAUICT010000159.1, on the reverse strand, counting down.
GGGAGGCATCTCACAATATTGCCCAAGACCTGCACACTCCTATGGGTAGTTGGATCCATGCCTACCTGCATAGAAAGGAAGGAGATGACTGGAATGCTAAATACTGGTACAGTCAAGCAGGTAAATCTTTTCCCAACTATGGTTTGGAGGAAGAATTACAACGGTTGGTAGAAGCCAATCTGTAAACAAAAAATGCCGACTAAATGTCGGCATTTCTATATTATCAGGAAAAGTATCGTTTTGATTACTGTTTGAACAGTTTCACGACCTCACTTGAGTTGTCATCATAAGTCAATTGAAGGAAGTACAGTCCGGCAGGGCCTTTGGAACTGGATAAGTCCAAGGTAGTCTGTGATCCACTACTGATCTTCCCTTTGGGAACATTGTATTTGTATCCGCCGCCATCGGTAAGAATTGCCTTTTTGATGGATCGTCCTTCCAACAAAGTAACATTAATGTTGTTTGAGAAAGGATTGGGATACACGGCCACCACATTTTCAGCTCCGGCTAAAGGGTCGTCACCTTCATCATCCTGAGCATTGGGGTTTTCCATAACTTCACGATTCACCTTACCGTTCCAACCCATGTCATCAAAAATGGATAGGACAATGGGGCCAGGGCTATCATA
>JAUICT010000158.1 GCA_030429325.1 Bacteroidia bacterium | reverse complement strand
TGTATTCACCTTTTTTTGGTTTCAAGTAGAGATATCTTTCAGGGTGGGCCAAAACTGGAAAAAGACGCTCTTTCGTAATTTTTTCAACAGAAACATCAAAATTGATACTGGGTTGTAGATAAGACATTTCTATGAGTAAATATTCCCCTTTAATAGTGAGTACTTTTTTTGTGGATAGAAGATGTTCAAAGTTATCATCGATCATATGCTCCGCAGCAAAATCCAAAGAGACTTCCAACGAGTCCACTTTGCTTAGATGCTCTTTTAGCATCGTATAGGCCGATAGGATGGTTTCCTCTGTATTGTTGTAATAATTGTGCATGATATGGGGGGTGCATATAAATTCAGTTACTCCTAAATCGGAAAAACCTCGTAACAGTTCCACAGATTTGTTGACTGTTTTCGCTCCATCGTCAATACCGGGAAGAATATGGTTATGTATATCTACGAGCCCATGAAGATAATCGGCCAAGAAAATTTTTTTCTGAAAAAAATGAAACATGCCTAAAATTTGGAAAACAAAGATAAGGGATATGATAAATTGATGTTGCCTGATTTCCAGAGGAGTTTTACAAGATGAATTACACTTAAGGAAATGGTACAAAAAAGGTCAATCCAACGATTGACCTTAGAAGTACTTTAAAGGAGGTATTTTGAACCTTTTTTTATTAACTAAACTCAAACGTAAAAATATGGGATGTTCCCATTTCATACGATTAACAAAAAAACAAAAAGATTAATGAAAGATTAATCTACTTAACCAACGGGTAAATTGCTGGTGTTTTTTTACTTATTTCGCAATATGCTGACAAAGAGAAACGTATATGTCGCTGTTTTTGTAGTATCCGTGATAGGCCTTTTGGTAGTTCAATACCAGTACTTAAGGGTTGGATTAGGTTTGGCCCGTGTACAATTTTCAAAAAAAATAGATGAAGTACGGGTAAACATCAATGCAGAGCTTTCCGAACTTAACCCATTGTCCTATACGTTGGTCAATGCCATTACCAAGGATACATCAGAAGTAAATATTGGTTTGGATAGTTTGGAAAGGGCTTCCCGCTACTATCTTAACGATTATATAGCCTATCAACTTGGAGTGTCAGGAATAGATGCGCCATTCACCTATGCCTTATATGCTAGGGACTCCACTCAATTTATCGCATCTGAAAAACCTCATCTAAAAGGAGATGGTATACTCACGTATCCCATAAAAATTGAAGGGTATCTTCCGGAACATATACAAAAGGATGTTGTTTTGGAGTTGGGTTTCGAAGACATCAACACGTATTTTTATAGACAATTAAACGGTCTTACCCTACCAGGGTTATTGTTCATTGCGGCCATAATAATAGTGGTGATTTGGGTACTCAGGTCTTTTTATTGGCAAAGTAGCATCATCACAACAACCAATGACTTCATCAACAACCTTACCCATGAGCTCAAGACTCCCGTATTTTCAATTGGGTTGGCAAGTAAAATTTTGGAGGAGGGCCTTTCGGAAGATAAAAAGCCAGTTTTGGAGTTAATAAGGAGGGAGACCGATAGATTAAAACAACACATAGACAAAGTTTTGGAATTGTCCAGTTTGGAATCAGGGAAAAAACTTATGCAGTTTGAAATGCTGGATTTTAAACCGGAATTGGAACGTATCTGTGAAGATTTTAAAATGCTTTCCGAATACGAAGGGTTGGAATTTTTGTACACGCTAGATGACGGCCCTTATCAAATCCGTGCCGAAAAATTTCATTTGGAAAATGCTATTGGAAACCTTCTGGAAAATGCAAAAAAATACTCGGATAACCCTAAAATTGAATTAAGGGCAACCGTTCAACGGAGAAAATTGAACATTGCTATTTCAGATAATGGACATGGCATCTCTGAAAAGGACAGCAAGCGAATTTTCAGAAAATACTATAGAGTGGAAAATGGAGGTCTTCACAAGGTAAAAGGATACGGCATAGGATTGTCTTATGTGCAAAAAATTGTGAAGATGCACCATGGAAAGATTAGGGTAGAAAGTAAACTTGGGGAAGGAACCACATTTATCCTTTCGTTTAACTTGATTAAAAATGGATGACACATATAAATTAATATTGGTTGAGGACGATGCCTCTTTGGGTTACTTACTTTCGGAATACCTGGGAATGAAGGGTTTTGAGGTACTCTGGGCAAAAAACGCAAAGGAAGCGCTCTTAAATGTTAAAACCAATTTTTTTGATTTGGCCATATTGGATGTGATGTTGCCGGATATGGACGGTTTTGAACTTTCGCAGAAAATAAAGACCATCAACCCAAATCTGCCATTTTTGTTTCTTACCGCACGCTCCTTAAAGATTGATGTACTTAAAGGTTTTTCCCTTGGCGCAGTGGATTATTTGAAAAAACCCATAGATGAAGAAGAGCTGGTGGTCCGTATTAATGCCCTGCTCTCCAGATTGGTGGCGTCTGGGTCGGAACAGGGAAAAACAACCACATACACCATAGGAGACTATTTTTTGGATACAGACACCTTCGAGCTAAAATATAAAGGAGAAAGCATAAAACTTACAGGGAAGGAATTTGATCTATTGACCCTGTTGGCCATGAATAAAAACCAACTCTGTACGCACAAAGAAATCCTGACCACAATTTGGGACAAGAACGATTATTTTAATAAAAAGAGCCTTAATGTCTTTATTTCCCATTTAAGGAAACATTTGGGGAGGGATCCCAGAATAAGTATCGTAAATGTAAACAGAAGAGGGTTCATGCTTCGTGTGGGGGAAGAAAAATAATTTCTTTAAAAGAAACTACGTGGCTTGGTTTTTGTTGCTTGTTTCGGATAAACCTACCAACCGCTTAGCTAAATGTTTAAATTCTTACGTAGCAATTCAACCAAAGAACCATTGGCCCGTCTTGATAGACTTTTTAACCAAACCATATCCCAGTTACCGGTCAATGAGCAAATTGCCTATTGTCAGAGACTTATCGAAAGTTCGAAATACCAGTTGTCTCACCAATGTCCTAAAAAAGATTCGGAATACCTAGAATGTTTGATTAAAGCAGCCGATATGGAAATTCAAAAATTGAATACTACAGGAACAGGCTCATAAGCTGTATTGCCATTTTTAATTTGTAGATAGGAAATTAGTAATTTGCATATAAAGTAAATGTCTTGCATACAGCTGAAGAAAAACTTAGGGAACGGATTAAGGAACTTACCTGTTTGTATGAGGTGACCTCTTTGATCGTTAATTGTGATTATGATCAGATTGAAGAGGTTTTGCGTGCAATTTTATATTGTCTTCAACGTGCTTTTCAGTTTGATGAGGATACCTGCGTTGAATTACGGACATCTACCATGAATATTGCTACATCTGATGGGATGGGCCAATGTGTCTACCTAGAATCCACTGTTAAAGTATTCAATGAAGAGGAAGGAGCCATAAAAGTGGGTTATCCTTCGAATAAATATTCATTTGCGGATTTTTTAGTTGAGGAACAACGATTATTGGACAATGTTTGCATGGAGGTTGGGAATCTCTTGGAGCGAAAGGAAATCAAGGAAAATCAGGCAGGTATTCGTAGGCAAGTGGAGCAAGCAGACCGTTTGCGTATTCTGGGTGAGATTACAGCGGGCATAGCCCATGAACTTAACACACCGCTGGCCAATATCCTTGGGTTTGCAGAACTGTTAAAGGAACGTATAGAGGGTGATGTCCATGCCGAAAAGGATTTGGATAAGATCATTTCCAATGCAATATTCTCTAGGGAAGTGGTTAAAAAACTAATGTTTTTTGCCTGCGAAATGCCTCAGGAAAGAACAAGTCTAAATATTGTTCCCATCATCAAGGATGCCATAGATCTTTTAAGGACCACCCTTAATAGAAGTGAGATAGGTTGCGATTTGGTAGTGAGTCAAGAACGAATTGTTTTAAAAATTGACAAAATTCAGCTTACCCAGGTAATTTTCAACCTAATAATGAATGCCATATATTTTTCACCCCCAAAGAGCACCATAGTTGTGGATGTTCGTGAGGAGCTTAAAAAAGTGGTGTTGAAAATTTCAGATGAGGGTATTGGTATACCAGAGGAGAAAGCAGACAATGTGTTTGATCCCTTTTTCACCTCAAAACCAGTGGGAGAGGGTAGTGGACTTGGGCTTAGCGTGGTGCACGGGATTGTAAAAAGCCATCAGGGAACCATAGATCATGCCCCAAACCGTCCTAAAGGCACTATTTTTACCATAGAATTTCCTAAATAATATAGCGAATACGATGTTGAAGAAGGAGAACATATTGTTGGTGGATGATGATATCCAAATCTTGGAATTATTGCAAAGGCACCTTACTTCCATGCAGTACCATACTTACTCTGCGGTATCGGTTAAGGAGGCCCTTTATATTTTGAAGGATACCGCCATAGATTTATTGATCACCGATATTAATATGCCAGATATCAATGGAATTCAACTGATCAAGTATATGGCCGAACACTACCCGGATATTCCCAAATTGGTGGTAACGGGCTTCCCATCCATTGATGATGCCATGAGTGTTATAAAATCCGGGGCAACGGAATACATTACCAAGCCATTCACCAAAACTGAATTGGCCGAAGCCGTAAAAAAATCCTTGGAATGTGCTAAACCCAAGAACCCCATAAAAAAAGTAGCACCCAAAGTACAGCATGGGTATGGAGAAATGATTGGGGCATCAGCTGCCTTTAAAAATGTGGTGGAGATTATAGAAAGGGTAAAAGACAACCATGCCACAATCTTAGTTCAGGGAGAAAGTGGAACAGGAAAAGAGCTTGTGGCGCGATCCATACATTATTCCGGCAGATTTGCGAGAGCCCCATTTATTGCGGTGAATTGTGGAGCCATCCCTGAAAACCTTTTGGAAGCTGAATTGTTTGGCTATACCAAAGGAGCCTTTACCGGTGCTTATGAGACTAGGAACGGTTTCTTTCAGGCAGCCAATAATGGTACTATTTTTTTGGATGAGATTGGTAATGCTTCCATGGCTGTGCAAGGAAAACTACTTAGGGTATTACAAGAAAAGGAAGTAACCAAGGTAGGCTCCCAAAAACCTGAAAAATTGAATGTCCGTGTCATTGCCGCCACCAATACCAGTTTGGATGAGCTTATTGAAAAAAAACACTTTAGGGAAGATCTTTACTATAGGTTGACCGTGGTTTCCATAACCGTTCCACCACTAAGGGACAGAATATCCGACATTCCATTTTTGGTAGATAGATTTCTTCAAAAGTATGGAGTGGAATACAAAGACCGTTTGGTTGGAATTACCCCTGATGCCCTTGAAATACTTAAACGCTATGCGTGGCCCGGAAATATTAGGGAATTGGAGAATGTGGTGCAAAGGGCGGTCATTATGAGTGACGGACAGATAACTGCTAAACATTTACCCGAACAGGTAAAATTCCAAATTGACTTTCCAGAACAGCCTCTGAAACCGTTGAGACAAATGGAAAAAGAGTATATAGAGAAAGTGTTGGTCGCCACAGGGAACAACAAGACCAAAGCGGCCCAAATATTGGGAATTGACCGCAAGACACTTCGGGAAAAGCTCAAATGAAGCGGGTAAAAAAGTACCATATGGGTAAAAATTCCCCAATCTATTTTTGTGGTCATTGAATTTTTAACTATTTATAGTTCTGTTTTTCAATATATTATAACTGGCAGAAAATCGCTTTAAAATTTAGGCACACCCTTTGCCTTAATGGAACAAAAAGAAAGCTTATTATTTTAAATATACTTATTATGAAAAAATACATTTTAGCATTTACATTTTCAATTTGCGCGATAGGACTTTATGCCCAAACATCAAGCACA
>JAUICT010000157.1 GCA_030429325.1 Bacteroidia bacterium | reverse complement strand
ATGAAGACACCATTAAAGAACTAACGGGGCTGAGTAAGAAGGTTATTGGGGGGTTGTGAGAAAACTATTCAACCTTCGGGTTAGAGACTACATTACGAACAATTTCTAGAACTGGATTAGGGTTATTAGTATCGGTATCTCTGGTTAAATAACCCGATCTTTGATGAGAAAATATTGTGTTAGTTGCATGTAGGAGTATAGCAGCTTTCCTTTCTTCATCTGCGGAATCAATGAATGTATTGTACGTTCCAAGACAATTTGCCCTGTGTTGGTTAACATTTTGATTGTGCTTTTCCGCAAAAAAATTTTTAGCACATAGAACCACGCCATAGGATACCAAGGATACTAAGACCGCACCAAATATTCCAACCTCAATTCTTACCGATTGGTCTTCCAAAAAGAATGTAACCAACATTAAGATGGAAATTACCAGAATTACATTGACTAATAGTAACCAAATCGCACCAACTCTCCACTTTTTTGCTAGTTCACTATGTGTTCCTGCCTGATTTCCAAAAATATCAGCATGAACAGTTACACCTCCTTTTGATAATTCCGTTTTTGCAGAGTTAAGAATGTTCTCAATTTCATTTTCCGTCTGTTTAGCTTTTAAAACAATTTGAGATAACTCATCCTTAAGTCTATTAGAATCGGTATCCGTATGCAGACGCTTGTTGTCCAGAGTTATAGCCTCAACAATTATTTTCCAAATAGTCTCCTTTTCTTTCTCATAGTAATTGTTTCCCCTATTGCTTTCTGGAAGAGTAAAGAATTGGATTGAATTTAATTTTTGTTGACGATCGGTTTGATTTGGATCTTTTTCTGTGTGCCGGATTCTATCTAATTCAGAGAAAATCGGAATCAATTTAGTCTCAAGAAGTTCAAATCTAAAATCAGGAAGCGCTTGTAATTTGGTAATATCAAGTTGCCCCAAATAGTTTTTTAGTTCTTTAATTTGGGATCGTATTTCGTTATAAATAAGTACACCTCTATCTTGATTAGCCTTTGAATTACTTATCAAGTCCTCTACAGGAGTCTCTAAAACATTGTTGACCCTTTCTAAAAACAATTCTCTTTTTGACAGTTCCTTGGACATAAGCGTATTTTAAAATCAATTTTTTTCTTCTTCAGTTTTTTGGATTCTTAATTTATTTGAAAAAAGATTTTTAATAACTATTGTTATCAAAAGAGAAAAGATTAGTCCAAGTATCCACCTATTTAAATCAACTACAGTATCAATTTTATCTTCCAGCATTTTAGTTGTGCTTTCCATCTGGAGTTTTTGCATGTTTAGCTCCTTCCTTAATAATGGAATGGATAATGACTTCTCAGGCGATTCCATAATTATATTTTCCAACATTGAAATCTTATTTTCTAAACGAATCAGGGTTTTATTATTCAAAGAATCTATAAAAAGTGTATCCGCTGTTTTTTTCATAGCCCATAACTGAACTGAATCAAACTGTAAGCTATTCTCATAAAGTAATTCTTGCAAGTTGGTTAATTGTTCTTGTAGTTTCAAATTCTCCTTTGTTATATCATTTACACTCTTTTTATTTAAAAAAATATCCGTAGTCAATGTCTCTGTTAGGTAATATCCAATAATAACTGCTCCAAAAATTGATAAAAATGAAATAAACCAATTTATAGATCTTTTCATTTTTAGCCTCTTCGTTTCTTTACCAAAACGCTGCTTTAATTCTTCAAATTCTCTTTTATTCATAGGAAAGGACAATTCAAAACATTATAAACCTAACAAAAAACTTAACAAAGCTTCTACTTTTTCCTACAAAAAGCATCTAAGTTCCTTTAAAGGAGCTTTACATATATCTAATTATCAGATTTATAACAAAAATTTACGGTCAATACAGCTACTTCCTGTAAAAGCGTATTGTACCGGGCCACGTCTTGGATCTTTAGGTTTTGTAGCTCGCCCTTTAGGGCGGTCCATTGGGCCAGATAGTCGCGGGTAACGTCGCGCATGTCTAGGCACAATCCAAGATATAAATTTTCCATCAATCTATCGAGACCAAAACCCTCCCCAAGGCATCCGTCAACCCAAATGGGGCATCCATCAATCCAAACAGGGTATCCGTCAATTGCCAGTGTGATTTACCCTGCTATTTTCTAGCTTGCCAAAAAAATAAGAAAATGACTACTTTAGAAACTATAAATGCCCTACAAATTGTTGTGCTTGTCTGTATAGGTGTTATCCTCTACACCATTGGGTTCCTTCACGGAGCGTTCTGGGGAAAAAGAAACCGGGTCAGGGACAATACCTTTTAATGGATTGCGTTCCATTAGTCCAAATCAACCAAAAACAACCGCCATAGCCATTCCCCCAAATTACCCGAGACCCCAACGGACCCTTATTCTATGCCAAAACCTACAATTTACCATCGCCATAACCCAAATGTCCCACGGCGACATTCAATACCGTTGCTGGCGAAGACCAAAAACCGCCATGGAACCACCCTCTCTGGTCATTAGAAACGGGCAGTACAAAAAGAGCTTGCGCAACGACAAGATAGAGCTGGTCTTTGTCCACGGCAAATGGACCTACTCCATTGAACGGATCCTTTCCAAAGGAAAGTATGGAAAAACTTCCTACGTGTTCTTGGAGGTGGCCAGTGAGGGAAACCCTCCCAGTACTTGGAAAATGGAGGACCTTACCCCTTGATCACTTTTTATAGGTAACCCTGTAGATGGCATCGCCAAAATCGTCAGAAATCAACAGGGAACCGTCTTTCATGAACAAAAGGTCCACGGGACGGCCAAAGGCTTCCTGTTTTTCCTCGTCCAACCAACCATCTATAAAAGGTTCGTAACTCACGGCCTTGCTGTTTTCCAATTTCACCAAGGTAACCCTGTACCCTACCTTGGAGGAACGGTTCCACGAACCGTGTTCGGCCACAAAGGCATGCCCCTTATATTCGTCCGGGAACATGGAGCCTGTGTTAAACTTGATGCCCAAAGGTGCCACGTGTGGACCCATGGCCTGCGCCGGTGGAACAAAATCGGAACAAGGGCGCTGATCGCCAAACTCGGGATCTTTTACCGTTCCGGCATGGCAGTACGGATAACCAAAATGTTGTCCCGCCTCAGTGACCCGGTTAAGTTCCCCCGGAGGAAGGTCATCCCCCATAAGGTCACGGTTATTGTCGGTAAACCACAACTCCCCGGTTTCGGGATGCCAGGCAAAGCCAACGGTGTTTCGCACGCCTTTGGCGTAGATTTCACGGTCCGTGCCATCTGGGGCCATACGGGTAATGGTGGCATAACGTTCGTCCTCGCTGCTACGCTCACAAATATTACAGGGAGCGCCAACCGGTACGTACAGTTTTCCATCGGGGCCAAAGGCAATATACTTCCACCCGTGATGGAACTCCGTGGGATAATCGTCATAGATGACCACGGGCTCTGGCGGATTGGCAAGGTTGTCCTCTATATTGTCGTAACGCAGGAGCTTGCTCACGGCGGCCACATACAAAGACCCATCCCTGAACGCAACACCATTGGGCTGTTCCAAATCGGAAGCGATCTCAAAAACCTTTTCTGCCCATAGGTCACCATCGGCATCTTGCAGGGCGTATACCTTGTTTTCGTTTCGGGTTCCCACAAAAAGGGTTCCCTTGTCCCCCATGGCCATGGACCGGGCGCCGTCAATGTTCTCGGCATACGTGTTTATGCTAAACCCTTCGGGAAGGTTCAGCAGCTCCAAGGGCATGCTGGATTGGTGTGGTTCGGGCAGTTCTTCTTGCTGGGCTTGATCATTGGCTTCCTTCTTTTTTGGGTTGCAGGAAAAAACCAGCATGGAAGCGGCCAATACCAAAATTGATTTATAGTGTGTTCGGGAAAATTTCATCACGTTTTTTTATGCTTTTGGTTTCTTGCATAAAACTATGACAAAAAGATGTAATTCCGGATTTACCGCCCGGTTTGTTGTGCCGAGTTTACTCTAAGCGGTCAGGTGTCCATGTTCCATCATACCAAATGGGAGTTCTATGGGAGCTCACCACGCTTATATTGCTTGTACCTGATGGATATAACTGAATGTGTACCTGATAATTTTCCGGGCCTTCGTTTACGGAGAATTTAACAGCGACTCCGCTGTCCTTTTTGGTAGGTTCCATGCTAAAACCCTTGGCCAAACCCTTAAAATGCACCCCACCTTTGATAGGATTGTAGGTGCCTCCCATCTGTCTTTCCCCATAATACGGCAGGTCCGCCATTACACTATCATTCTTCACTCTGAGATAACTGGATGTTCCCGTAATGTTTATACGGTTTATGGTGCTTCCCTGAGGGACTAATCCGGCATTGGCAATGCTTGTAAGGGCTGGGTCTGGCATGGGTCTGGCCCAACGCGCATCTATTTCAAAGGATTTTTGCGTAACGGCGGTGTTCAAGGATTCCAATTCTGCCTCGGAATACTTGGGTTTAGGGTTTGATGCACACCCAAGGGAAACCATCAACAGGAAAAGAAGCATATATTTTATAACCAACTTCATAGCAGCATATTAAAGGTCCTTACAAATTAATCAATCCCTGAAAGATTTCCGATTTAAAGAGTATATTTAACATGAAACCAGACCAAATTTTATGATAATTTCCCCAGGAAAATCCCTCATGGCCTTGGCCTTGTCCGTTTTCAGTCTAAGCCAAGCACAGCAAACGCCCTCCCAAAGCATCAACAAACCCTCTTACTTTGCAACCGAACTGGCGGAAGACCCCAAGATAGATGGAGAGATCATTAATGATCCTATTTGGCAAAACATCCCGGCCATTACGGATTTGGTACAGATAAAGCCCAATTATGGCGAAGCGGTCTCAGAGCGCACCGAGGTTAGGATAGCCTACTCCAATAGCACGTTTTATGTGGCCGTGGTCTGTTACGACAAAAATGCCAACAAAATTGTGGTCTCGGACTCCCGCCGCGATGCCGATTTGAACGATGAGGACAGTTTTCTTTTTATCATTGATACCTATCACGACAGGCAAAATGGCTTCCTTTTTGGCACCAATGCGCAAGGAATGGAATATGATGCCCAAATTGACAACGAGGGCAAAGGGAATTTTAACGCCAATAGACAACAGGGCGGGGTAATTGGGGGCACCAACCTTAACTGGGACGCCACTTGGAAGGTAAAATCGCAATTGGGCGATTACGGTTGGAGTGCCGAGTTCGCCATCCCCTTCCGTTCTTTACGATTTGCACCCGGAAAGGACAAGACTTGGGGATTGAACTTTCAACGGAACATCAGCAAAAATACCGAAACCGCCTATTGGACCTCCCTCCCTTTGGGTTTTGATATGAAACGATTGTCCCTAGCCGGAAACCTCAGTGGACTTAACCTAAAAAATCCCGGTAACCTGAAACTGACCCCTTATATACTGGGCCAATATGTGAACGACAAATCCGTATCGCCCAGCGAAACCGACACCAATTTTGATGCAGGGGCGGACATCAAATACAGCGTTACACCTAGTCTCACATTGGACCTTACTTACAACACCGACTTTGCCCAAGTAGAGGTAGATGACCAACAGGTGAATTTGGACCGTTTTAATCTCTTTTTCCCTGAGAAACGGGCATTTTTCCTGGAAAATGCCGGTCAGTTTGGGGTGGGCAGCCCCGGGGAGGTAGATCTGTTCTTCAGCAGGCGTATCGGCATTGGGGATGATGGCAGCTTGGTCCCCATCATAGGTGGGGCACGATTGTCTGGGAAAGTGGGCCAAACCAACATTGGATTTTTGAGCATGTTCACCGATGATGTGGTCGAGGCCGATATTGAAAAGAACAACTTTACCGTGGCCCGCGTCAACCACAACTTTGGAGGCTCACGATCC
>JAUICT010000156.1 GCA_030429325.1 Bacteroidia bacterium | reverse complement strand
ACAGTTCCTTTCACTATTTGTTGATATTTTATATGCAAAGAAACAATAATCCTCGTTCTTGCACGTATATCTTTGTCTACAGTTTTAACAATCAATATTATAACCATTATGAAAAAAATCTTTTTTACCGCTGCGATTGCCCTAGTTTCAATGTTCAGCATGAATGCCCAACAATACAAGGTCATCACCAGCGTGGAGTCCATAGTACCCAATGGTTTGGGTAGGTCCCGGATTGTAAATGCCTTGGAAGAAAAGGATTACAAAGAGTATACCAGCGTACAGACTGAAGAGGACAATACCCGAAATAAATCCAAAAGGGGGGACATTAGGGTAAAGAATTTTGAGGAGACCAAATTATTGAACTTCTACAACTTGGGAGGTATCCGTTTCCAGAACATTGCCGCCAATGATGCCATGATCACTTCCATGATCAATGACATGATCGCCAATGGATGGGAGCTTGCCTTTGTAGTAAGTGGTGTGGAAAGTGAAGGCGGAAAAGGCGATGGCCAAGGTATCTTCATTACCCGATACATCTTCAGAAAATAAATGCAGGCAATTGTTCTGTAAAAAGAAAAGGCCCAACAGTTGTTGGGCCTTTTATATATTTATTCTTTCCTTACTTAAGAATTGATGATCTTCTCTTGGTGGTTGATGGATTCTTGGTGAATGGCCTTGAACATTCTCAACACAAACTCCTCGCTCAATCCACGTTGCTCGCCTTCCAAGATCATGTTGCCCAAAATGGCATTCCAACGGTTGCTTTGCAATACAGCAACGTTTTTCTGCTTTTTTAGCTCGCCGATACCATCGGATACCTTCATACGCTTGCCCAAAAGGTCAATCAATTGATTGTCCAATACATCAATCTGAGCTCTCAGATTGCTCAAATTATTGTTGTACTCTGCCTCCTCATCGGTTTCTTTTCTGATGCGCAAGTCCTTCATGATCTGTATCAATGTTTTGGGTGTTACCTGTTGGGCCGCATCACTCCACGCATTGTCTGGATCACAATGGGTCTCAATGATCAATCCATCAAAATTCAAATCCAGAGCGGTTTGCGATACATCAAAAATCATATCCCGCTTACCGGTAATGTGGCTTGGGTCGTTAATGATGGGCAAATCTGGAAACTTGGTCTGTAGCTCAATCGCCAACTGCCATTCCGGAATGTTCCGGTACTTTGTTTTTTCGTAGGTTGAAAATCCACGGTGGATTACCCCCAACTTTTTAATATCCGCAGAATATAGACGCTCTACGGCTCCCAACCAAAGTGAAAGATCAGGGTTTACTGGATTTTTCACCAATACAATCTTATCGGTTCCTTTGAGGGCATCTGCGATCTCCTGAACAATAAACGGACTCACGGTAGATCGTGCCCCGATCCACAAAAGATCAATATCATGTTCCAAGGCCAAATCCACATGGGCTTTGTTGGCCACTTCGGTAGCCGTTTTTAAACCGGTTTCCTCCTTTACTTTTTGCAACCACTTGAGGCCAATGGCACCTACGCCCTCAAAATTTCCGGGCCGGGTTCTTGGTTTCCAAATACCGGAACGAAAGTAGTTGACATCCGTATCCTTAAGTTCATGCGCAATCTTCAGCACCTGTTCTTCGGTTTCGGCACTGCAGGGACCTGCAATCACCAATGGATGCGATAGGTTCATGTCATCCAACCATTTCCTCATTTGCTTACTGTTTTCCATACTATGTTCTGTTTTTTGTGAGTGGAATTCCTTTTAATATTTGTTTTATCTTATTTGTATCGCTCATCTCTGTATACACCTTATCATAATCTTGGTTCAACAGAAGTTGTTTAAAATTTTCAAGGTTTTGAATGTACTCTTCCAAGGTTTCGACCACATTGTCCCGGTTCTGCTCAAAAATGGGGGTCCACATATCCGGGGAACTTTTGGCCAACCGCACGGTGCTTTCAAAACCACTTCCCGCCATGTCAAAAATATCACGCTCGTTCTTTTCTTTCTGAATTACCGTCTTTCCCAACATAAATGAGCTGATATGTGACAAATGCGATACGTAGGCAATATGCTTGTCATGGGCCTCAGGATTCATGTAACGGATACGCATTTGCATCTTTTGAAAAATGTCCAAGGCCTTTTCCTGAAGCTTGAAGGCTGTTTTTTCAATCTCGCATATAATATTGGTCTTTCCTTCGTACAATCCGTTTATGGCTGCGGAAGGTCCCGAAAATTCAGTTCCAGCTATAGGGTGGCATGCCATAAAATTTCTCCGATTGGGGTGATCTGCCACTGATTCGCAGATCAAACGTTTGGTGGATCCCGCATCCATGACCACGGTCTCATCTCCCACAGCATCCAAAATCTTAGGCAGTTCGTGCACTAAAGCGTTTACGGGAATGCTCACATAGACCACATCGGCCGACTTCAAATTGCCATAATCTCCTTTTTCATCAATAAGGTTTAGCTCCAAGGCTTCATCCAAATGGGAATCGTTTTTATCAACCCCAATAATATGGGCCTCTGGAAACAATTGCTTTATATCTTTGGCAAAGGAACCTCCTATCAATCCTATTCCTATGATTACTACATTCATTTTTAAAATCTTTCTATGGCTTCCTTGATTTTTTCTTCCTTCACACAAAGCGAAAAACGGATATACCCTTCTCCATTGCTCCCGAATATGGTTCCAGGGGCAATAAATATGTTTTTATCATACAACACTTCATCAACAAATTCCTCCGAAGATGGAGCACCTTCGGGTAGTTTGCACCACACAAACATGCCCACCGCATCTTCACTATATTCGCATCCCAGTTTTTCAACCAATTGAAACATGAGTTTTCGTCTCTTGGCATAAACCTTGTCCAACTCTGCAAACCATTCCGGACCACTCTGCAATGCCGCTATAGCCCCTTTTTGTATCCCGTAGAACATACCGGAATCCATATTGCTCTTCACTTTCAGCACTGCATTGATGTTCTCGGCATTACCCAATACCATTCCCACGCGCCATCCGGCCATATTAAAGGTTTTGCTCAGACTGTTCAGTTCCAAAGTGCAATCCAAGGCCCCTTCTATAGACAAAATACTAGTGGGATTGCTGGACAACACAAAACTGTACGGATTGTCATTGACCAACAAAATATTGTTTGCCTTGGCAAATTCAACCAAGGATCTTAACTGTTCCATGGTTGCCGTAGCTCCTGTGGGCATGTGCGGATAACTTACCCACATCAGCTTCACTTTGGACAAATCTTCCTTGGAAAGTGCTTCAAGATCTGGAAACCAACCGTTCTCTTCGGAAAGATCATAGGTACGGGGAACTGCTTCCACCAATTTGGTTACCGAACCATAGGTGGGGTATCCGGGATTAGGCAACAATACTTCATCACCTACATTTAAAAATGCCATACTAATATGCATGATCCCTTCCTTGGAGCCCATTAAGGGCAATACTCCATGTGCTGGATCTAAGCTCACCCCAAATTTTTGTTGATAGAACTCCGCAATGGCCGCCCTCAACTCAGGCAAACCTTGATAACTTTGGTATTGGTGCGCCCCAGCGTCTGTTATGGAATCCCTTAAAGTGGTCAGCACCTCGGGCGATGGAGCTAAATCCGGACTTCCAATCCCCATGTTTATGATAGGCTTTCCTTGAGCCATAAGCTCTCGTACCTCCCTTAATTTTTTGGAGAAGTAGTACTCCTGCACGCTATTCAATCTATTTGCCGTGATCATACCAACAATGCATTTTTATATTCGCCCAGGACCCTGAAGTCCTCGGACATGATATCTAACAACGACTTTGCCTTGGCAAAGTGCCCATACTTCTCAAAAGTGACATCCACAAAAAAGGCATACTTCCATGGTGTCTCAATCACTGGAAGGGATTGAATCTTGGTGAGGTTGAGGTTACAATCGCTCATGACATTCAATACTGTGGCCAAACTTCCTCTTTTGTGGTCAGTTATAAACCGCAGCGATGCTTTATTAATTTCTTCTTCGGGCAACACTTTGTTTTTCCTTTTCAGGATAATAAAGCGGGTTGCATTATTTTTTATCGTCTGGATTTCAGATGCAATAATGTCCAAGCCATAAAGTTCAGCGGCCATCTTAGGCGCTATTGCAGCAATATGGGTCAGTTGATGTTCTTCTATTCGTCTGGCCGTTTCGGCCGTATCCACACTTTCCACTAACTTAATCTGCGGATACTCCCTTAAAAATTCCTTACACTGCAACAATGCCATGGGGTGCGAGTGCACTTCTTGGACATCTTTAATGGTTACCCCTTTGAGCACCATGAGGTTATGATGAATGCTTAAATAATGCTCTCCAATAATGTGCATATTATTGTGGTACACCAAATTGTAATTCGGTATGATGGATCCAGCTATAGAATTCTCTATGGCCATGACCCCTTTGTCTGCCGTACCATCTTGTAAATGGTCAATTATTGCATCAAAGGACAAACATTCCAATAATTCAATGTCTACTCCAAAAAAATCCTTGGCTACCTGATGGTGATTGGATCCCTTAATTCCCTGAATGGCTACTTTTAAACCCATGGCAAAAAAAAAGCCCCGATTTTATCGGGACTTTATCATGTTAATATACTTTAAGCGTATCTACAATAGTCCCGTTGCTCCTTGAAAAAAGAAGTAAAAATAAAAACGGTTCCAGAAATACGTTGTTGTCATTCGTTATAAATATGTGGCTAATATAGGCATTCAAACCAAAATCAACAGCAAAGCTTCATTTTTTTTCGATTTTTACTGAAAAATGGTTTTCTATTGCATTTCGAATTAAAAAAAGCTTCATTTTTTGACAAATTCTATTTTTTCCGGTTTTGATGGTTTGCACTAAACTGACTTCAAAAAAAGCTGACTACATCCTATTGAAACGTCTAAAGATGTATTTTTGAGGCTTAAATAGCGTAGCATGTCCATCACTGTTCAGAACATTTCCAAAAGTTTTGGCCCACAAAAAGCCTTGAACAATGTTTCCTTCTCCATTAAAAAAGGAGAGATTGTAGGGTTCTTGGGACCAAACGGTGCTGGAAAATCCACAATGATGCGCATCTTGACCACCTATTATAAACCAGACAGCGGAAATGCAGAAGTAAACGGTTTCGATATACTGAAATCGGAAACCGATGTACAAAAAAGCATAGGATACCTTCCCGAGCACAACCCGCTCTATTTAGAAATGTATGTAAAGGAGTACCTATCTTTTAATGCCGATGTATACCACGTATCCAAGAATAAGGTACAGGAAGTCATTGAACAAACAGGATTGGGCCCTGAAGCCCACAAAAAAATTGGTCAGCTTTCCAAAGGATACCGTCAACGTGTGGGACTGGCAGCTGCACTGCTCCATAACCCTGAGGTATTGATTTTGGACGAACCTACTACTGGCCTTGATCCCAATCAACTCATAGAGATTCGAAAACTGATTCGGGAAATTGGAAAAGAAAAGACCATTCTACTGTCTACCCATATCATGAAAGAGGTGGAAGCGGTTTGTGATCGGGTCATCATTATCAACAAAGGTAAACTTGTTGCCGATAAGAAGTTGGAGGAGCTGCGCACATCTGAGGAGCAAATTATCGAAGTTGAGTTTGATTTTCGGGTAGAGGAACAATTGCTCATGCAGCTGCCGAATGTTTCCAATGTCATGAATGTAGGAGGTTTTGTTTATGAAATCAGTTTTAACACCTCAACCGATATGCGCCCTGCGGTATTCGACTTTGCCCACGACAATCAATTAAAAACCTTGCAACTTAGCCGAAAGAACAAAAATCTGGAAAGTCTGTTCACCGAACTTACCCGCTAATCTTTGGATTGATTGAGTACACCGTCCCTTTTTCGCTGTTCAAAAATGGTGATGAACATACG
>JAUICT010000155.1 GCA_030429325.1 Bacteroidia bacterium | reverse complement strand
AAAACCCTATTTTTCATGGTGCTGTTGTTATAAGATGTTATCCTTGATTCTACCCCAAGCCTTGATCAGGAAAAATCCGGAAACAAGGGCAACACCGGTCAAAATGAGAGCCAGTTGGGTCTCTTGATAGATCCAATAGCCTGTGGCGAACATAATGGAGTAAATCAATACCACACCTAACAACATGGCCGTGATTCCTGCGGGAACACTCCATTTTTCGTTGCTCTTTACGATTTTTACGTTCTCAGCGTCAGCTTCATCCACAATCCTTTTCCAGCCTGGACCACCCGGCTGAATTTTGAGATAAAAGCTTCGCAAAACTTCTTTGCTTTCCGGTTGTGTCACAAACGTAGCCGTTAACCAAATGATTGATGTCACCACCATGATAAATGGCAGGTCTGCCCATTCTGGGAACACCCCGGTTTCAGGAGCAAAAAGGATTTCCCTTAATGAAGTGGTCTCCAAGAGAACGGCCAAAATCCCAGAGGAAAACATCGCTGTGATTTCACTCCAAGCATTGATACGCCACCAAAACCATCGTAGTATAAAGATAAGTCCCGTTCCTGCTCCAAAAGACAACAATAGGTTGAACACACCCATGGCATCTTGTAGTGCCAAGGCCAAAAATGCACTCAAGACCATCAATACCACAGTGGACAGTCTTCCCACATTCACCATTTGTTTCTCCGTGGCGTTTGGATTTATCTGTTGTTTGTAAAAGTCATATACAATATAGGAAGAGCCCCAGTTCAACTGTGTGGAAATGGTACTCATATAGGCCGCCACCAAAGACGCCAGCACAATCCCCAAAAGACCCGTGGGCAATTTGGTCATCATCGCAGAATAGGCCAAATCGTGCCCCAGCTTATCCTCTGTTACATTAGGAAAGGCTTCATGGATACTGGCTATGTCCGGGTATACCACCAAAGAGGCCAGTGCTACCAAAATCCATGGCCAAGGACGCAAGGCATAGTGCATGATATTGAAGAAGAACGTGGCTCCAATGGCATGGTTCTCATCTTTTGCCGCCAACATCCGTTGTGCGATATAGCCTCCACCACCGGGTTCTCCTCCAGGGTACCATGAACTCCACCACTGTACGGCCAATGGAATGATCAAGGCCGTTATCAACGCTTTCTTATCGCTAAAATCGGGAAGGATACTCAACTTCCCTTTTACATTTTCATTTTCCAAAACGGCCTGAATCCCGCCAACCTCTGGAAGGTTAACCAGATAGACCGCAGCACCTATAGCGCCTCCCATGGCTACAAAAAACAGAAGAAAATCGCTATAAACTACACCTTTAAAGCCACCAAGAGCACTAAAAACGACCGTTATAAGACCTGCACTTACCACAGTAACCCATGGATCTAGGCCCAACATAACCCCACCAATCTTAATGGCAGCCAAGGTAACGGAGGCCATGGTAATCACATTAAAAAATACACCAAGGTAAACGGCACGAAACTTTCTCAAAAAACTTGCTGCCTTTCCACCATATCTGATTTCATAAAATTCCAAATCCGTATTGACGTTGGATTTCCGCCATAATTTGGCATAGACAAATACAGTGAGCATTCCCGTCAATAGGAAACACCACCATCCCCAGTTTCCGGAAACGCCATTGGAACGTACTAAATCGGTCACCAAATTGGGCGTATCCGTGGAAAATGTGGTCGCCACCATGGAAAGTCCCAATAGCCACCATGGCATGGTTCTTCCCGATAAAAAATATTCTGAAGAGCTTTTTCCTGATTTCTTGGAAACATAAATCCCAATAAAAAGGACAATAGCAAAGAATGTAAAGATTATTACATAATCTAAGGTTTGTATATCCATTGGTTTGGTTTTGGTAAGAGTCAAAGATAGTTTTTTTAGGTTACTTTTGTAGCCCACCAAATGTTTTGGATGTTTCTCTCCCTTCCTTCAGAAATCTCGATAGCGGCATGGGCCATGGCAGCTACCGCAGTCTTTTTAATGGGAGCCTCCAAAGCCGGCCTAAAAGGTATGTCCATATTGAATGTTACCCTCATGGCCTTGGCCTTTGGTTCCAAAGCATCTACAGGAATATTCATGCCTTTATTAATCGTTGGTGATATCATTGCCGTCATCTATTATAACAGACACACGCAGTGGAAATACATTCTCAAGTTTATTCCATGGATGGTATTGGGTATTCTTATTGGTGTTCTCGTTGGAAAGGACTTGCCGGAAGTGGAGTTCAAATGGGGTATGGTCACCGTTATTTTTATCAGTTTGGGCCTGCTATACTGGTGGGACCGAAGAAAATCTACCCATGTTCCCACCCATTGGCTATTTGCTGGCTCCATGGGAATCATGGCCGGAATATGCACCATGATCGGAAACTTGGCTGGAGCGTTTACCAACATCTTTTTTCTGGCCATGCGATTGCCCAAAAACGAATTTGTGGGTACCGCGGCATGGCTCTTTTTCATTACCAATCTTTTTAAACTTCCCTTTCACATTTTTGTCTGGAAGACCGTTACACTAGAGACTTTATGGGTGGATATAAAACTGATACCCGCCATTTTAGCAGGGATTTATGTGGGTATCCGACTGGTAAAAATCATTCGTGAGGGATTTTTCAGGAAAATGATTCTTGTGCTTACCGCCTTGGGGGCCTTACTTTTGCTGTTCCGATAAATAGCAAAAAAAACCCACCTTCTTTTGAAGAAGATGGGCCGAGTTTTTTTAAACTTTCCCATATTTAGTCAACGGAAACCGGGAGTACCACATTGGCCCACTCCATTGTAAATCCATCATTGTTAATAGCATAGGTCAATTGCTCCTTGGCTTGGGAAGCTTTTTTTGGTGATGCTTTTACCCGAAGCACGTCAGTCGACTTGTTTTCCTTATCATATTCGGCCAAAGTCAGTCCTTCAACAGAAGAGCCACTGCGTCCATGATTAGAATTAAAAATTACGGTCCAATCCCCTTTGCTGGGCACAAAGAATAGGGCATAGGTGCCGGCGGAAAGCTTTTCCCCTCCAACCGTAATATCCTTATCCGTGGTAAAGGTGGTTGCCATATTGGCTCCTGCCCGCCACACTTTATCATAGGCAACAAGGCCTCCAAAAATTTCACGCCCCCGCATGGAAGGGCTGTTATACGTAATCTCGATGAATGCATCAGCTACTTTTCCCTCAACGCTTTTATAGGGGCTCTTTTGTGCAAGACTGCACATGCTAAAAAGAATGGTTAGGGTAAACAGGCTGGCCCAACGGACCGAAGATTTTAGTTTTCTCATGGGTTGTTAGTGTATTAATTCAGTTGAAACATTACAATTTTCTCTAAAGATACGGATACTAGTATAATCCAAAATGGTTCGTTTCACTACCAGCATCTGGCCTTGGTTTTTCTTTCGATTCGTTATAAAATCAACATATAATGTTGATTTTGTTATTCAATGGGATAAGAATGGTCTTACTCTTGATCTTTATACGAATACAGCATGGGTCCCCCCTTTACTCCTGGTTTTTTTTCGCCTGTATTTTTAAGAATATCCATTTGAAAGATGCGCTTTCTAAAATTGCGTTTGTCCAATTCCAGGCCTAAAATATTCTCATAGA
The DNA here is from genome assembly GCA_030429325.1 of Bacteroidia bacterium. Classification (GTDB taxonomy): domain Bacteria; phylum Bacteroidota; class Bacteroidia; order Flavobacteriales; family Flavobacteriaceae; genus Flagellimonas. Next base: position 2,309 of record JAUICT010000155.1, on the reverse strand, counting down.
GATTCTGTAGTTCGGGTAGGGTAAATTTCTGTGGAAGCAATTCACCAACCACAAGGGTGTCCTTTAGATTCTTTTTAAAAAATTGATGTGCATCACGGATAATTCGGTTGTGATCAAACCCAAGATTGGCGGGAATATGGTCCAGATCAAACCAATCAATTTGTTCCACACCACTTTTTAAGGTCAAGGGATGGTTTTCGGGTTTTACCAAAGCATAAAAAGAAATAGTGATCACTCTTTTTGTTGGGTGCCTATCTATTTCGGAATATGCCTTTACCTGTTCAAAATGTATGTTTTCAAATCCGGTCAAGGCAAACAATATCTTTTGGGCGCAATCTTTTAGGGTTTCATTGGCCTGTAGGGCACCTCCCGGCAACATCCAATGATCCGTAAAATTACCTACCGTCCTTTTAGTCAACAAAATCTTCAATTGGTTGTCCACATAACCAAAAACTGCAATGTCAGTGGTAATAGAACACTCATAGGAATCTTCTTTAACTTGATAATCGTTTAGACTATTGGGTTGGTTTTTAGGTAAATCCCTTTTCATTTTTTTATTCCAGAAAAAAAATTAACTTCGTAACTGTGTATCAGGGACACAGAAAAATCATATCTTTCAATCAAGCCCTAAAAGTACAGAAAAGGCCTATGAATCAACCTCATTATAAAGAATTAAAAGACAAAGTTGTGGTCATCACTGGAGGAGGGGGCGTTCTCGGCAGTGCTTTGGCCCTATCCATTGCAAATCAGGGAACCAAGGTGGCCATCCTTGACCTAAAGGAAGAGGCTGCTCAGGAAATCGCAAAAAAAATAAACGCCAATGGCGGTTCGGCAATCGGTGTTGGTGCCAATGTGCTCGAAAAGGAATCCCTTATCAAAGCAAGGAACATCATAAAAGAGCAATGGGGGAGTTGTGATATCCTCATCAATGGTGCAGGTGGCAACCACCCCAAGGGCACTACCACAAAAACCCAATTTTTCGAGGAGGATCTAAATCCACCTGAAGATTTGACCACCTTCTTTACCTTGGACCCCAAAGGCATCCAGTTTGTATTTGACCTTAACTTTATTGGGACCCTTTTGCCTACTCAAGTATTCGCAGAGGATATGGTTGGAAAAGAAGGCACAGCGGTTTTGAACATCTCTTCCATGAATGCCTTTAGGCCCTTGACCAAGATACCAGCCTACAGTGCGGCCAAGGCTGCCGTAAGCAATTTCACCCAGTGGTTGGCCGTGCACTTGGCTCCCGTTGGAGTTCGAGTAAATGCCATAGCCCCCGGTTTCTTTTTAACCGATCAAAATAGGAGTTTACTGACCCAAAAAGATGGGTCGCTTACCCCTCGTGGAACTACCATCTTGGAACACACCCCCATGAACCGATTTGGGGAACCGGACGATTTGGTGGGAACCGTACTATGGTTGATGGGCAACGGATCAAAATTTGTAACAGGAATTGTAGTGCCCATTGATGGGGGCTTCAGTGCATATAGTGGCGTATAGAGTATGGGATTGGAACAAACATGGAGGTGGTACGGGCCCAACGACCCCGTTTCCTTGGCAGATATAAAAATGGCAGGTGCCACGGGAATTGTCACGGCGTTGCATCATATTCCCAATGGGGAGGTATGGCCCGTTCCAGAAATAAAGAAACGTGTGAAGCAGCTCCAAGCGTATGGGTTTACGTGGTCCGTGGTGGAAAGCATCCCCGTACACGAGGACATTAAAAAGCGCACTGGAGACTTTGAACGCTATATTGAAAACTATAAAGAGAGCATCAGAAATCTAGGGCAATGTGGAGTGGACACCGTCTGCTACAACTTTATGCCCGTACTGGATTGGACGCGTACCGACCTGGCCCATCAAATGCCAGATGGATCATTGGCCCTGCGGTTTGACAAAGCTGCTTTTGCCGCATTTGAACTGTTTCTGCTTAAAAGACCAGGTGCCGAAGAAGACTATACCCAAGAGGAAATTGGTTTGGCGCAACAAGCCTACGAAAAAATGGATGGAGCCTCCAAAGAGAAACTGATCCGTAACATTATTGCTGGCTTGCCCGGAGCAGAAGAGGGATATACTTTGGAGCAATTCCAAAATGTGTTGGACGCCTATAAGCACATCGGTCCTGATCAATTGCGGGAAAACCTGCACGCCTTTGTCAAGGCCATAGCCCCAACCGCTGAAGAAGCCGGGGTGTTTCTGACCATTCATCCCGATGATCCTCCTTTCCCGATTTTAGGGTTGCCCCGGGTTATGAGCACCTTACAAGATGCCAAAGACCTCATCAATGCCCACAACAGTCCTAATAATGG
>JAUICT010000154.1 GCA_030429325.1 Bacteroidia bacterium | reverse complement strand
AATGGTTTTGTTAGCAGAAAGGTGAAGGGTAAAATGTTACCTCTGTCTTAGTCCAAAGCGTCTATCACCTTGCCCAAACGCTCGGTGATTTCTACAATGTCCCCAATTCCGTTTACGGAATGGAATTTCCCCTGCTTTTCATAATACGCTTTCAAAGGGGCCGTTTTTTCGTTGTATTCCTCAAAACGATTGCGGATTTTGCTCTCATCTTGATCATCGGAACGCCCACTGCTCTTTCCGCGCTCCAATAAACGGGCGATCAACACCTCATCATCGGCCTCTAGGGCAATAGTGGCATTTACCATCATATCCTTGGATTCCAAAAAGTTGTCCAAAGCTTCCGCCTGTGCAGCGGTTCGTGGGAAACCATCAAAAATAAAGCCTGACGCCTCTGGATTTTTCTCCACTTCGTCTTTTAGCATGTCAATGGTTACCTCATCAGGGACCAAATCGCCCTTATCGATATAGGATTTGGCCAACTTGCCCAATTCCGTTCCATTTTTAATGTTGTATCGGAACACATCCCCTGTGGAAATGTGTTTCAAATTGTACTTCTCTTTCAAGAACCCAGCCTGGGTTCCTTTTCCTGCTCCTGGCTTTCCAAAAAGCACTAGGTTGATCATATCTGCTTGGTTTAATTGGTATACTTCCCTTAAATTTCTGCCCATTTCATTGTAGTCCAAACCGTAACCCACAATAAAATTATCCGGGATTTCCAACCCTACATAATCAATAGCATATTCACCATTGTAGATTTCGGACTTGTAAAAAAGGGCAGCAATTTTAAATTCCTTCACATTGGTCTGGGAAAACAGGTGCACCAATTGCTTCAATGTTCTTCCCGTGTCGACCACATCTTCCAAAATAATGACACTCTTTCCTTCCATGTCTTCTTGAACATCCAACAAGGTTTCCACAATCCCGGTGGAAGTCAATCCTTGATAGGAGCTCAACCGTACAAAAGAAACTTGGCAAGGGTGCTGATACGCCTTTAAAAAATCGGCCACAAACATAAAGGCTCCGTTGAGCACACCTACAAAAAGAGGGGTCTCATCCTTGTAGTCCTTGGCGATTTCCGCCGCCATTTTTTCTATGGCCGCAAGGATTTGTTCTTCCTTCAAGTAAGGTTTAAACAACTTGTTGTTAAGCTTGATCAACGTATCAGTATTTTGGTCAGGTTGGCAAAGATAGCATTTTTTGGGGGTGGTATGCCCTGCATCTTTCATCCCTTCAAGGAATTCATGTATTTTTGCAATCATTCCAATTTAATGATCCATGGATTTTTTCTCTTCCAATTTTAAAGTCGGTATTTTAGGGGGTGGGCAATTGGGCAAAATGATGCTCTACGAAACTCGAAAATGGGACATCTTTACCAAGGTCATGGATGCGTCACCCGAGGCGCCCTGTAAAATTGCCTGCAATGAGTTTGTAGAGGGCAATCTTATGGATTTTGATGCCGTTTACAATTTTGGAAAGGATGTGGATGTCCTCACCATTGAAATTGAAAATGTGAATGTGGACGCCCTTGAAAAATTGGAACATGAGGGTAAAAAAGTCTATCCTCCTACCAAAGCATTACGGACCATCCAGAACAAAGCCACACAAAAACTGTTCTACACGGACCATAACATTCCAACTGCATCATTTATGCGTTTCGCCTATACTTCTGAGATAGAAGACAGTATTTCCAACGGAGGCCTCCAACTTCCTTTTGTTTGGAAGAGCGCCCAGTTTGGATATGATGGCCAAGGCGTGAAAGTGGTTCGGAAAACAGAAGATTTAAACGGACTTCCCAATGTGGAATGCATTGCCGAAAAAATGGTGGATTTTAAAAATGAATTGGCCGTAATCGTATCGCGAAACACCAAAGGTGAAGTAAAAACATACCCTGTGGTGGAAATGGAGTTCCACCCAGAAGCCAATCAGGTTGAATATGTCATCTGTCCAGCCAGAATTGAGGCTTCCGTGGCTCAAAAGGCCACCGAGGTTGCCCTCAAAGTGGCTGAACATTTGCAACCCGTAGGGTTATTGGCGGTGGAATTGTTTCAAACGCAGGATGACCGAATTTTAGTCAACGAAGTCGCACCAAGACCTCATAACAGTGGACATTATAGTATTGAAGCCAGCTATACCAACCAATTTGAACAGCATATCCGGGCCATTTTAGGCCTACCTTTGGGAAAAACGGATAGTAAAGTAGCGGGAATCATGGTTAACTTGGTAGGTGCCGAAGGCCATACCGGGGATGTGGTCTATGAGCATATGGACACCATTTTGGAAATGGATGGGGTAACACCTCACATCTACGGTAAAAAACAGACCCGCCCGTTTCGAAAGATGGGACATGTAACCATCGTAGACGAAGATATGGCCAGAGCCCGTGAAGTAGCCCAAAAAGTTAAAGAAACCATCAACGTTATAAGCAAATAAAAGTATGAGCAAAGTAGCCGTGATCATGGGAAGTACAAGCGACCTCCCCGTTATGCAAGACGCCATCGATATTTTGAAAGGGTTCAATATTGAAGTGGATGTGGACATTGTCTCCGCACATCGAACTCCAGAAAAACTTTTTGATTTTGGCAAAAACGCCCATAAAAATGGATACTCGGTCATCATAGCCGGGGCCGGCGGAGCTGCGCACCTTCCGGGAATGGTGGCTTCCTTATCTCCCTTGCCGGTAATCGGTGTTCCCGTAAAAAGCAGCAATTCCATTGACGGATGGGACTCGGTACTTTCCATCCTCCAGATGCCCGGCGGGGTTCCCGTAGCCACTGTGGCCTTGAACGGCGCAAAAAATGCAGGTATTTTGGCCGCTCAGATCATTGGGAGTTCAGACCAAAAAGTTTTATCCAAAATGGTGGACTACAAACAAGGCCTCAAAGAAAAAGTAATTAAAGGAGCGGAAGAAGTTCGCAACAAAAAATAAACTTACGCAGAAATGCCCAATAATAATCCTCTCTTGGAGCCCTTTGATCAAGCTCCATTTTCAAAGATCAAGAACGAACATTTTAAGCCTGCCTTCTTGGAGGCCATTGAAAGTGCCAAAAAAGAGATTAACGCCATAGTGGAAAACCCTGAAGCGCCCACCTTTGAAAACACTTTGGAAGCTTTGGATTTTTCAGGACAGCAGTTGGACAGGGTTTCCAGTGTTTTTTTCAACCTGAACTCAGCAGAGACCAATGAGGAAATCCAAAAAATAGCGCAGGAGGTGTCTCCTTTATTGTCAGATTTCAGCAACGACATTACTTTGAACCAAGCACTTTTTGAGCGTATCAAAACGGTGTATAGGCAACGGGAGAACCTTTCCCTGACCCCTGAGCAACAGACCTTGTTGGAAAAACGCTATAAAAGTTTCAGCAGAAACGGAGCAAACCTCAACGAAGCGGATAAAAAGAGGCTTCGGGAAATTGATGCCGAACTTTCCAAGTTAAAACTGAAATTCGGTGAAAACGTCCTTGCCGAAACCAACAAATACGAAATGTTGCTGTCCAACGAGGAAGATTTAAAAGGTCTTCCTGAAGGTGCAAAGGAAGCGGCTGCCCAATTGGCACAATCCAAAGACAAGGAAGGTTGGCTGATCACCTTGGATTATCCCAGCTATATTCCTTTTATGAAATATGCCGAAAATAGGGCGTTGCGCAAAGAACTGTCTCTGGCCTTTGGCAGCAAAGGATTCCATAATGATGCATTGGACAATCAAGAAAATGTGTTACAAATTGTCGCCCTTCGTCATGAACGTGCCAACCTATTGGGTTATCCCACCCATGCCCATTTTGTGCTGGAGGAACGTATGGCGGAAACCCCTGAAAAGGTGTTGGAGTTCTTGAACGAACTTTTGGAGAAGGCCAAGCCTGCCGCCGAGAGGGAGTTTGTAGAGTTGGAGGCCTTTGCCAAAGAATTGGATGGCATTGACCATTTGGAAAAATGGGACAGCGCGTACTACTCTGAAAAATTAAAGCAGAAACTGTTCAATTTGGACGATGAAAAATTGAAACCTTATTTTAAACTGGAGAATGTCATCAACGGGGTTTTCAAAGTCACTGAAAAATTGTTTGGCCTTACCTTCAAGGAGGTTTTTAATGTGGACAAATACCATGATGAGGTAAAGACCTATGAGGTTTATGATGATTCAGGTAATTTTATTTCACTTTTCTATGCCGATTTCCATCCCCGTCCCGGGAAAAGAGGTGGGGCTTGGATGACCTCGTACAAGCCACAGTACACCCGCAACGGCAAAAATAGCCGCCCCCATATCTCCAACGTATGTAATTTTACGAAGCCAACTTCTTCAAAACCTTCGTTGCTTACCTTCAATGAGGTAACCACCCTGTTCCATGAGTTTGGACATGCCCTCCATGGGATGTTGGCCAATACGGTCTATCCCGGTCTTTCGGGAACTTCCGTGTATTGGGATTTTGTGGAACTGCCCAGTCAGGTAATGGAGAACTGGTGCTACGAAAAAGAGGCCTTGGAGCTTTTTGCCTTTCACTACGAAACAGGAGAGCTCATTCCTATGGAATTGGTTGAAAAGATAAAGGAATCCGCCACTTTTCAAGAGGGTATGGCCACCATCCGACAATTGAGTTTTGGTTTCTTGGACATGGCATGGCACGGTTCGGACCCATCCAACATTAAAGATGTAAAGAACTACGAAACAAAGGCTTTTGAAAGTACGGCCCTTTTCCCCGATACCCCTGAAACCTGCATGAGCACTTCTTTTTCCCATATTTTTCAAGGAGGATATTCTTCAGGGTATTACAGCTACAAGTGGGCTGAAGTTTTGGATGCGGATGCCTTTGCTTATTTCAAGGAAAAAGGCATTTTCAACAAAGAAATTGCGAATAGCTTCAAGGAACATGTGCTTTCCAAGGGAGGCACCGAGAATCCCATGGAACTGTACAAACGTTTTAGGGGATCCGAACCAAAAATCGATGCTTTACTGGAAAGAGCCGGTTTGGTAAAAAAGGTTGGTTAATTTACCATAGTATTATTTTTAGTCCATCTTGGATTAAAGAGGTGGCTCAATTACCATCAACCTTTTTCTTTTGGATGTTTTGCAATAGATTAACTGTAAGATCATTGGACAAAATCCATTACTTTTGATACTTCAAACAAACTATGGCCGAACACAGACTTCATCCTGAGAATTGGGTAGACCACTATGCAGATTATCTGTTCAATTACGCCGTTGCGCGGGTAAGCGATGCAGAAATTGCCAAGGATCTGGTTCAGGAAACTTTTTTTGCCGGACTAAACTCTGCTAAAAATTATAAAGGTGATGCTGCGGAACGCACTTGGTTGATTGCCATTTTGAAACGCAAAGTCATTGACCATTACCGGAAGATTAATTCAAAAAAGGGAAAGGCAGAAGTACGGGTGAGCTATAGTTCTGATTCTGATGCCGAAGGAGACTGGTTGGAAGAACAAGTGGCCGACCCATTTAGCCAAGATGGCGATAACGTCCTGGAAAACGAAGAACTGGGATTTGCCATACAAGAATGTATTTCCAAACTACCTCGCAAACAGGCCCAGGTTTTTCAGATGAAAACCATACAAGGGATGAGCACAGAAGATATTTGTAATGAACTGGACATTAATCCGTCCAACTTGTGGGTGATGATCCACAGAGCAAGGACGGCGCTTATGGGTTGTTTAAATGATAATTGGTTTTAGTTATGAAGATTTCATGTGAAGAGGCGTCACATATCTGCACAAAATCGCAGTACAAGGAAGCTAGCTTTTGGGAAATCCTGAAGCTTCGCATACATATTCTGTATTGCAAGGCCTGTGCAAAATATTCAAAACAGAACGGCACGCTTACTTCCTTATGCGATAAAGCCGAACTAAATGTTCTTTCAGAAGAAGACAAAGAGTGCATGAAAAGGGACCTGAAAGAAAAGCTC